>NZ_FMUD01000056.1:0-19654 GCF_900100825.1 Agrobacterium sp. DSM 25558
CGTGGTCAGATTCTTTGCAAGCCCGGCTCTGTCAAGCCGCACAAGAAGTTCATGGCTGAAGCCTACATCCTGACGAAGGAAGAAGGCGGTCGTCATACACCGTTCTTCACGAACTACCGTCCACAGTTCTACTTCCGTACGACTGACGTGACCGGTATCGTTTCGCTTCCAGAAGGCACGGAAATGGTTATGCCAGGCGACAACGTTACCGTTGAAGTCGAACTGATCGTTCCAATCGCGATGGAAGAAAAGCTGCGCTTCGCGATCCGCGAAGGCGGCCGTACCGTCGGCGCTGGCATCGTGGCTTCGATCGTCGAGTAATCTTTTCCCACAAGGGATTTGATGAAGCCCCGCTGGAAACAGCGGGGCTTTTTTGTTTGATGAAATAATGTTCGTGTGAAAATTGTGGTGACAGGCAAACTTGACGAATCCGTCCATAAAGTGGACTAATTCGCGCTACAATTATTCACATAGTTCCGAAATCGGTAAATCACTGGAGTAACCATGTCCGAGACTGCTCGTATCTTCATAGGCTTCGACAGCAAGGAAGTCGTCGCCTACCACGTCTTCTGCCAGAGCATTCAGGAGAAGAGTTCCATTCCGGTGGAGTTTACGCCCATTGCCCTCAATAATCTCGTGGGGCTCTTTACGCGGGAGCGCAACCAGCTTCAGACGACGGAATTTTCATTCTCCCGTTTTCTCGTACCCCATCTCAGCAACTATGAAGGTTGGTCGATCTTCGCGGATTGCGACATGCTGATGCGCACGGATATCGCCAAGCTCTGGAGCCTGCGCGATGATCGTTATGCGGCCATGTGCGTCAAGCACGACTACGTGCCGAAGGTGGAAACGAAGTTCCTGGGGCAGACGCAGACCAAGTACGAAAAGAAGAACTGGTCGAGCTTCATCCTGTTTAACAATGCCAAATGCAAGGCGTTGACAAAGGATTACGTCAATACGGCAACGGGCTTGCAACTGCACCAGTTCAAGTGGCTAGAATCAGACGATCTGATCGGCGAGATCCCGGCGACCTGGAATTGGCTGGTCAACGAATATGATCATAATCCCGATGCGGATAACGTCCATTTCACCGATGGTGGGCCGTATTTCGACGAGTACAAGAATGACGATTATGCTGAAGAGTGGTTTGCTGCAAAAGAACGCATGTTGACCGTTGTTCAGCGCGCATAATCGACAAATGTTCTTTAGAAATAGGGATGCGCCGTTTGGCGCATTCCTTGTTTTATTGCGTACACGCCTGTTTTGGGGAGTTTTGACGCGCTCGCTTTGGATTGTGCCGGCCTTAACACGGAGTTTCCAAACAGGTATCGGTTTTTTGAAATCGCGACTTCCAAGCCAAGTCGGTGAAAAATAAAAAAAACACTTGCCAATAAAGATTCGTGGCCTTAAACGGGCGTCACGGACCATGGCGGACAAAAGATGTTAGCCGGAATGTTCGTTGAAGGGGTATAGCTCAGTTGGTAGAGCGGCGGTCTCCAAAACCGCAGGTCGTAAGTTCGAGCCTTACTGCCCCTGCCATTCCTCATCCGCAAGCGCGGTATCGCTGCAAGGCAGGTGAGGTGCCGGTTTACCGGTGAAATTCGCCGAATGTCGATTTCCTCTTGTTAAAGGGGTGATGGATGTTTAAGTAGGTCAAAATAGACACGCGGTGCGTGGGGTCGATTATTTCGACTTTACGTGCCGTAATTGCGTGGGCAGTCAATGGCATCCAAAACCAATCCGTTTACGTTTCTGCAGCAGGTTCGCGCCGAAGCGTCGAAGATCACTTGGCCGTCGCGCCGCGAGACAATGATTTCCACGGCCATGGTTTTGGTAATGGTTATCTTCGCGGCACTGTTCTTCTTTGCGGCTGACCAGCTCATCGGCTGGTTGCTCAGTCTCGTTCTGAGCGTTGGCCGGTAACGAATTGAGCGGAGAGTAAAGATGGCAGCGCGTTGGTATATTGTTCAGGCATATTCGAACTTCGAAAAGAAGGTCGCTGAGTCGATTGAAGAGAAGGTTCGTCAGAAGGGTCTTGAGCACCTTTTTGAACGTATCTTGGTTCCGACCGAAAAGGTCGTTGAGGTTCGTCGCGGTCGCAAGGTCGACAGCGAGCGGAAGTTCTTCCCAGGTTACGTGCTCGTTCGCGCCAACCTGACGGATGAGGCCTATCACCTCATCAAGAATACGCCCAAGGTAACGGGCTTTCTGGGTTCGGATAACAAGCCTGTGCCGATCCCTGACTCCGAGGCCGACCGCATTCTTGGTCAGGTTCAGGAGGGTGTCGAGCGTCCGAAGTCTTCGGTATCGTTCGAAATCGGCGAGCAGGTTCGCGTCTCCGACGGTCCATTCGCATCGTTCAACGGTGTTGTGCAGGATGTCGATGAAGAGCGTTCACGCCTTAAGGTGGAAGTGTCGATCTTTGGTCGCGCCACACCTGTCGAGCTGGAATATGCGCAGGTCGAAAAAGTTTGACGAGTTTCTGAAGGCGTCGCCGCCTTCGATGGAATACATCAGGAAGTGATCGCAAGTCCTTGCTATTTCTAACTGATGTGATGCGGCATAGCCGCAAAACGCGTGGAAGATACTCTGAACTCTTAAGCCGGGTCAGGGGTCGCACCACGCAACCGCAGCCGCCGGAAGTTCCGGCAAGTTGAGCCGGGAAACCGGTTCTATTCGAAAGGCAGAGAGATATGGCTAAGAAAGTTGCAGGCCAGCTCAAGCTTCAGGTCAAGGCAGGATCGGCAAACCCGTCCCCGCCAATCGGCCCGGCGCTTGGTCAGCGTGGCGTAAACATCATGGAATTCTGCAAGGCGTTCAATGCCGCCACGCAGGAAATGGAAAAGGGTATGCCGATCCCGGTCGTCATCACCTATTACCAGGACAAGTCCTTCACCTTCGTCATGAAGCAGCCGCCCATGACCTATTGGTTGAAGAAGGAAGCAAAGATCACTGCCGGTTCCAAGACACCTGGTAAGGGTGCCAAGGTCGGTTCCATCACCAAGGCTCAGGTCAAGACGATCGCTGAAGCCAAGATGAAGGATCTGAATGCCGCCAATATCGAAGGCGCAATGGCAATGGTTGAGGGCTCTGCCCGCGCCATGGGCCTGGAAGTGGTAGGTTGATCATGGCAAAGCTTGCAAAGCGCGCACAGAAGATCCGCGAAGGCGTTGATCCAAAGACCCTTTACGTCCTGACCGACGCCATTTCGATGGTTAAGGAACGGGCTATCGCCAAGTTCGACGAAACTGTTGAAGTTTCCATGAACCTCGGCGTTGACCCACGTCATGCAGACCAGATGGTTCGCGGCGTTGTCAACCTGCCAAACGGCACAGGCCGTGACGTTCGCGTTGCTGTTTTTGCTCGTGGTGCGAAGGCTGATGAAGCCAAGGCTGCTGGTGCAGACATCGTTGGTGCAGAAGACCTGCTGGAAATCGTTCAGGGCGGCAAGATCGACTTCGATCGTGTTATCGCAACACCTGACATGATGCCACTCGTTGGTCGCCTCGGTAAGGTTCTCGGCCCACGCGGCATGATGCCTAACCCGAAGGTTGGCACGGTTACGATGGACGTTGCTGGAGCTGTTAAGGCTTCTAAGGGCGGCGCTGTTGAATTCCGCGTCGAAAAGGCTGGTATCGTGCATGCTGGTATTGGCAAAGCTTCCTTCGACGCCAAGGCGCTCGAAGAAAACATCAAGGCTTTCGCTGACGCCGTCATCAAGGCAAAGCCAGCTGGTGCCAAGGGCAACTACGTCAAGCGCGTAGCGATCTCCTCGACCATGGGTCCAGGCGTTCGCATCGAGCCTTCGTCGGTCACAGCTTAAAGAATTCGCCGCGTCTTGAAAAAGACGCGGCAAACTCGATTTCCGGCTCGCAAGGGTCGGGAATTTCCAGGGCAACCTGGAACTCCTGTCCGAGATTGTAGGTGGCTTATTTCCTTCGGGATTTTGGCCTTAATCATTCAGCCTACATGAGACGGGTAAGGCCCGGATTTTCGCACCCAAGGGTGCTTAATAATCCGGTTCGAACCTGATGTGCCTGTGCCTGAAGCCGTTTGCGGCGACAGAGCGGGGGACAGGATCCTCAAGCGTCGCTTGAGATTTTGGTAACAAGATCTCTTGAGGCAAAGGCAAACCCGATGGGATCACAGTTTAATGTGTTCTCATCTACTGGAGACAGACAGTGGAAAGAGCGGAAAAACGCGAATTCGTCACGGAGCTGAATGAAGTCTTCAAGGCTTCTGGTTCAGTTGTCGTGGCCCACTATGCTGGTGTCACAGTTGCGCAGATGAACGATTTTCGTTCGAAAATGCGCGCTGCTGGCGGCACCGTCAAGGTCGCGAAGAACCGCCTGGCCAAGATCGCTCTTCAGGGTACGGAGTCGGAAGGGATCATCGATCTCTTCAAGGGACAGACGCTGATTGCATACAGCACTGACCCTATGATTGCTCCGAAAGTCGTCATGGATTTCGCAAAGACCAACGACAAGATCGTTGTTCTGGGCGGTGCCATGGGAACAACCACGCTCAACGCCGAAGCAGTCAAGTCGCTTGCGACCCTGCCTTCGCTGGACGAGCTGCGTGCGAAACTGCTGGGCCTCTTTGCGGCTCCTGCAACACGCATCGCTACGGTTGTTGCAGCACCAGCAAGCCAGCTTGCTCGCGTGTTCTCGGCTTACTCAAAGAAGGACGAAGCCGCTTAAGGCGGTTTTTCGCTGTAAATATTCAAACCGGTTCGAACCGAATTAAAGGAACTATAACATGGCTGATCTCGCAAAGATCGTTGAAGACCTCTCTGCTCTGACAGTTCTGGAAGCTGCTGAGCTTTCCAAGCTTCTCGAAGAAAAGTGGGGCGTTTCCGCTGCTGCACCAGTTGCTGCTGCTGCTGTTGCCGGCGCTGCTGCTGTTGTTGAAGAAGAAAAGACAGAATTCGACGTTATTCTCGTTGAAGCTGGCGCAAACAAGATCAACGTCATCAAGGAAGTCCGCGCAATCACAGGTCTCGGCCTGAAGGAAGCTAAGGACCTCGTTGAAGGCGCTCCTAAGGCTGTTAAGGAAGCTGTTTCCAAGGCTGAAGCTGCTGACCTTAAGAAGAAGCTTGAAGACGCTGGCGCCAAGGTTGACGTCAAGTAATTTTGAAATGTTCGGGAGGCGGTGTCCGCACCGCCTCTTGATCACATTTCTCCCGAACGTATTACCCAAAAGCCGCGTGAAAATGGCTTTTGGGTAATGGGTTCTTCAAGAGAATAGTTTCGAACCGCGCTGTAGAGGCAATCCGGCCTTACACTTCGGGATGTGAAACGAGATTGAAGATACTCATTGGATTGACGGGATCGACTGGCCAGCGGTTCCCGTCCGTTGCAGGCCCGGATGCAATTTTAAAGGAGCGACGATGGCTCAGACCCTTTCGTTTAACGGTCGCAGGCGCGTACGCAAGTTTTTCGGCAAAATTCCAGAAGTAGCGGAAATGCCGAACCTCATCGAGGTTCAGAAGGCTTCGTATGACCAGTTTCTCATGGTCAAGGAGCCCGAAGGCGGGCGCCCTGATGAGGGATTGAACGCGGTATTCAGGTCCGTGTTCCCGATCACCGACTTTTCAGGCGCTTCCATGCTCGAATTCGTATCGTACGAATTTGAACCGCCTAAGTTCGACACAGAAGAATGCCGTCAGCGCGATCTGACTTACGCAGCGCCGCTCAAGGTGACGCTGCGCCTCATCGTGTTCGATATCGACGAAGATACAGGCGCGAAGTCCATCAAGGACATCAAGGAACAGTCCGTCTACATGGGCGACATGCCTTTGATGACAGACAACGGCACGTTCATCGTCAACGGTACAGAGCGCGTTATCGTCTCGCAGATGCACCGTTCGCCAGGCGTGTTCTTCGACCACGACAAGGGCAAGAGCCATTCGTCCGGCAAGCTTCTGTTTGCTGCACGCGTCATTCCTTACCGTGGTTCGTGGCTCGACATTGAGTTCGATGCCAAGGACGTTGTCTACGCGCGTATCGACCGTCGTCGTAAGCTGCCTGCAACATCGTTGCTGATGGCGCTTGGCATGGACGGCGAAGAAATTCTGTCGACCTTCTACACCAAGGCAAGCTATGAGCGCGACGGCGAAGGCTGGCGTTACCCTTATCAGCCAGACGTGCTGAAGGGTGCCAAGGTCATCACCGAGCTGGTCGATGCCGACACGGGCGAAGTCGTTGTCGAAGCCGGCAAGAAGCTGACACCTCGTTTGATCCGTCAGCTGTCCGACAAGGGCCTGAAGTTCCTGAAGGCTTCCAACGAAGAGCTTTATGGCAACTACCTTGCCGAAGACATCGTCAACTACGAGACAGGTGAAATCTATCTCGAAGCCGGTGATGAAATCGACGAGAAGACGCTGAAGCTCATTCTTGACTCTGGTTTCGACGAAATTCCGATCCTCAACATCGACCACGTCAATGTTGGTGCCTACATCCGCAACACGCTGGCAGCAGACAAGAACGAGAACCGTCAGGAAGCTCTGTTCGACATCTACCGCGTCATGCGTCCGGGTGAGCCACCGACCATGGATTCGGCCGAAGCCATGTTCAAGTCGCTGTTTTTCGACAGCGAGCGCTACGACCTGTCTGCCGTTGGCCGCGTGAAGATGAACATGCGTCTTGATCTCGATGCGGAAGATTCCGTGCGCACACTGCGCAAGGAAGACATTCTTGCTGTCGTCAAGATGCTGGTCGAACTGCGTGACGGCAAGGGCGAAATCGACGATATCGATAACCTCGGTAACCGCCGCGTTCGTTCTGTTGGCGAGTTGATGGAGAACCAGTATCGTCTGGGTCTGCTGCGCATGGAACGTGCGATCAAGGAACGTATGTCCTCGATCGAAATCGACACCGTGATGCCGCAGGATTTGATCAACGCCAAGCCTGCTGCTGCTGCTGTTCGCGAATTCTTCGGCTCCTCGCAGCTGTCGCAGTTCATGGACCAGGTGAACCCGCTTTCGGAAATCACCCACAAGCGCCGTCTTTCGGCTCTTGGACCAGGTGGTCTGACCCGCGAGCGCGCTGGCTTCGAAGTCCGCGACGTTCATCCAACGCACTACGGCCGTATTTGCCCGATCGAAACGCCGGAAGGCCCGAACATCGGTCTGATCAACTCGCTCGCAACCTTTGCCCGCGTCAACAAGTACGGCTTCATCGAAAGCCCGTACCGTAAGATCATCGACGGCAAGGTCACGACCGAAGTGATCTACCTCTCTGCTATGGAAGAGGCCAAGTACTACGTCGCACAGGCCAATGCCGAGCTGGACGCTGAAGGCGCATTCACCGAAGAATTCGTTGTTTGCCGTCACTCCGGTGAAGTTATGTTGGCTCCGCGTGACAACATCAACCTGATGGACGTTTCGCCGAAGCAGCTGGTTTCGGTTGCTGCGGCTCTCATCCCGTTCCTAGAAAACGACGACGCCAACCGCGCTCTCATGGGCTCGAACATGCAGCGTCAGGCCGTTCCATTGCTGCGCGCCGAGGCTCCGTTTGTCGGAACCGGCATGGAGCCGATCGTTGCCCGTGACTCCGGTGCTGCCATTGCGGCGCGTCGTGGTGGCGTGGTCGATCAGGTGGATGCGACCCGTATCGTTATCCGTGCGACGGAAGATCTCGATGCAGGCAAGTCCGGCGTTGATATCTATCGTCTCCAGAAGTTCCAGCGCTCCAACCAGAACACCTGCATCAACCAGCGTCCGCTGGTCGCCGTCGGTGACATTCTGAACAAGGGTGACATCATCGCTGACGGTCCTTCGACCGACCTCGGTGACCTGGCGCTTGGCCGCAACGCACTCGTCGCGTTCATGCCTTGGAACGGTTACAACTACGAAGACTCCATCCTGATGTCCGAACGCATCGTCTCCGACGACGTGTTCACGTCCATTCACATCGAAGAATTCGAAGTGATGGCACGCGACACCAAGCTTGGTCCTGAAGAAATCACCCGTGATATTCCGAACGTTTCGGAAGAGGCGCTGAAGAACCTCGACGAAGCCGGTATCGTCTACATCGGTGCGGAAGTTCAGCCTGGCGATATTCTCGTCGGTAAGATCACGCCAAAGGGTGAAAGCCCGATGACGCCGGAAGAAAAGCTTCTGCGCGCCATCTTCGGTGAAAAGGCGTCCGACGTTCGCGACACATCCATGCGCATGCCTCCCGGCACGTTTGGTACGGTCGTTGAAGTTCGCGTGTTCAACCGTCACGGCGTCGAAAAAGACGAACGTGCAATGGCGATCGAGCGCGAAGAGATCGAACGTCTTGCAAAGGACCGTGACGACGAACAGGCCATTCTTGACCGTAACGTCTACGGTCGTCTGATCGAGATGCTGCGCGGACAGGTTTCCATTGCCGGTCCAAAGGGCTTCAAGAAGGGCGTCGAGCTTTCGAACGCCGTCGTATCCGAATATCCCCGCTCGCAGTGGTGGATGTTTGCCGTCGAAGACGAAAAGGCTCAGTCCGAGCTGGAAGCGCTTCGTGGTCAGTACGACGAATCCAAGTCGCGCCTTGAACAGCGCTTCATGGATAAGGTCGAGAAGGTTCAGCGCGGCGACGAAATGCCTCCAGGCGTCATGAAGATGGTCAAGGTCTTTGTTGCTGTGAAGCGCAAGATTCAGCCAGGCGACAAGATGGCTGGCCGTCACGGTAACAAGGGCGTTGTCTCGCGTATCGTGCCGGTTGAAGACATGCCGTTCCTGGAAGACGGTACGCACGTCGACATCTGCTTGAACCCGCTGGGCGTGCCATCGCGCATGAACGTCGGCCAGATCCTCGAAACCCACCTTGCCTGGGCTTGCGCCGGCATGGGTAAGAAGATCGGCGACATGCTCGACGAGTATCACAAGTCGCTGGATATCACCGACCTGAAGCGTGAGTTGACGGAAGTGTATGCCTCGCAAGCCAAGGACGAGGTCGCTCATTTCGATGACGAATCTCTGATCCGTCTTGCCGAGCAGTCCAGAAAGGGCGTTTCGATTGCGACGCCGGTCTTCGACGGCGCGCATGAGCCTGACGTTGCGGAAATGCTGACGAGAGCCGGTCTCAACGAGTCGGGTCAGTCTGTTCTGTATGATGGTCGTACCGGTGAAACCTTCGACCGTAAGGTGACCGTCGGCTACATGTACATGATCAAGCTGAACCACCTTGTCGACGACAAGATCCATGCTCGCTCGATCGGTCCTTACTCGCTTGTTACCCAGCAGCCGCTTGGTGGTAAGGCGCAGTTCGGCGGACAGCGTTTCGGGGAAATGGAAGTCTGGGCTCTGGAAGCTTACGGCGCGGCTTACACGCTGCAGGAAATGCTCACCGTCAAGTCTGACGACGTGGCAGGCCGCACCAAGGTTTACGAAGCAATCGTCCGTGGTGACGATACCTTCGAAGCCGGTATTCCTGAAAGCTTCAACGTTCTCGTCAAGGAAATGCGCTCGCTGGGCCTCAGCGTCGAACTCGAAAATTCGAAGCTCGACGAAGCCAATGCAGCGGGTCAACTGCCTGACGCGGCGGAATAAGAAACACAAAGGGCAGGCACCTCACTGGTGCCTGCCTGTTTCGCCCGATGGCTTGCGCCTGACGGTAGAAACTTCCGCCGCATTTTGCGGTTAATCATGTTTTAGGCATTGGCCGGTGATGCGGACTGCACCGTGCCAGATGCAAGCAAGGGGCCAAACCCCTAAGGAGACAGGCATGAACCAAGAGGTCATGAACCTTTTCAACCCGGCGGTACCGGCACAGCACTTCGATTCCATCCGGATTTCGATTGCGAGCCCGGAAAAGATTCTCTCGTGGTCATACGGTGAGATCAAGAAGCCGGAAACCATCAACTATCGTACTTTCAAGCCAGAGCGTGACGGTTTGTTCTGCGCGCGTATTTTCGGACCGATCAAGGACTATGAGTGCCTGTGCGGCAAGTACAAGCGCATGAAGTACAAGGGCATCATCTGCGAAAAGTGCGGCGTCGAAGTGACGTTGTCGCGTGTTCGCCGTGAGCGCATGGGCCATATCGAACTGGCAGCACCCGTTGCGCACATCTGGTTCCTGAAGTCGCTGCCTTCGCGTATCTCGACATTGCTTGACATGACGCTGAAAGATGTAGAGCGCGTTCTCTACTTCGAAAACTACATCGTGACCGAGCCTGGCCTGACTTCGATGAAGCAGAACCAGCTTCTGAACGAAGAAGAATACATGATTGCCGTGGATGAATTTGGTGAAGACCAGTTCACTGCGATGATCGGCGCTGAAGCCATCTACGAGATGCTGGCTTCGATGAACCTCGAAAAGATCGCTGGCGACCTGCGCACGGATCTTGCCGAGACCACATCGGATCTGAAGCAGAAGAAGTTCATGAAGCGTCTCAAGATCGTTGAGAACTTCATGGAATCTGGCAATCGTCCCGAGTGGATGATCATGAAGGTTGTTCCAGTCATTCCACCGGACCTTCGTCCGCTGGTTCCGTTGGATGGTGGCCGTTTCGCCACGTCCGACCTGAACGATCTCTATCGCCGCGTCATCAACCGTAATAACCGTTTGAAGCGCCTGATCGAGCTTCGTGCGCCTGGCATCATCATTCGCAACGAAAAGCGTATGTTGCAGGAATCCGTCGATGCGCTGTTCGATAACGGCCGTCGCGGTCGCGTCATCACGGGTGCCAACAAGCGTCCGCTGAAGTCGCTGTCCGACATGCTCAAGGGCAAGCAGGGTCGTTTCCGCCAGAACCTTCTCGGCAAGCGCGTCGACTATTCCGGTCGTTCGGTTATCGTGACGGGTCCTGAGCTGAAGCTGCACCAGTGCGGTCTTCCGAAGAAGATGGCGCTCGAACTGTTCAAGCCGTTCATCTACGCCCGTCTTGATGCGAAGGGTTACTCCTCCACCGTCAAGCAGGCCAAGAAGCTGGTTGAAAAGGAAAAGCCGGAAGTTTGGGATATCCTCGACGAGGTTATTCGCGAGCACCCGGTTCTCCTGAACCGCGCGCCGACACTTCACCGTCTGGGTATCCAGGCTTTCGAACCCATGCTGGTTGAAGGCAAGGCTATTCAGCTGCACCCGCTCGTCTGCACGGCCTTCAACGCCGACTTCGACGGCGACCAGATGGCCGTTCACGTTCCGCTGTCGCTTGAAGCGCAGTTGGAAGCACGCGTGCTGATGATGTCGACCAACAACATTCTGCACCCTGCAAACGGTCAGCCGATCATCGTTCCTTCACAGGACATGGTTCTCGGCCTGTACTACCTGTCGATCCTGAACCAGAACGAGCCGGGCGAAGGCATGGCATTCTCCGACATGGGCGAATTGCACCATGCTCTGGAAAACAAGGTTGTGACGCTGCACGCGAAAATTCGCGGCCGCTTCAAGACCATGGATGCCGATGGCAAAATGGTTTCCAAGATCTACGAAACCACACCTGGCCGTATGATCATTGGCGAGCTTCTGCCGAAGAACGTCAACGTGCCTTTCGAAACCTGCAACCAGGAAATGACCAAGAAGAACATCTCCAAGATGATCGACACGGTCTACCGTCATTGCGGCCAGAAAGACACGGTCATCTTCTGCGACCGCATCATGCAGCTTGGCTTTACCCATGCTTGCCGCGCCGGCATTTCGTTCGGCAAGGACGACATGATCATTCCGGAAACCAAGGTAAAGATCGTTGGCGACACCGAAACTTTGGTCAAGGAATACGAACAGCAGTACAATGACGGCCTGATCACTCAGGGCGAAAAGTACAACAAGGTCGTAGACGCTTGGGGCAAGGCAACCGAAAAGGTCGCTGAAGACATGATGGCCCGCATTAAGGCCGTCGAGTTCGATCCAGAGACCGGTCGCCAGAAGCCGATGAACGCCATCTATATGATGAGCCACTCCGGTGCGCGTGGTTCTCCGAACCAGATGCGTCAGCTGGGTGGTATGCGCGGCCTCATGGCCAAGCCATCGGGTGAGATCATCGAAACGCCGATCATTTCCAACTTTAAGGAAGGTCTGACCGTTAACGAATACTTCAACTCGACGCACGGTGCCCGTAAGGGTCTTGCAGACACGGCCTTGAAGACGGCGAACTCCGGTTACCTCACACGTCGTCTCGTTGACGTGGCGCAGGATTGCATCGTCAACTCTGTGGATTGCGGCACTGAAAAGGGCCTCACCATGACTGCCATCGTCGATGCCGGTCAGGTTGTTGCTTCGCTTGGCGCACGTATCCTCGGACGTACGGCTCTTGATGATATCGACAACCCGGTTACTGGCGAGAACATCGTCAAGGCTGGCACGTTGATGGATGAAGCCGATATCGCTGTTATCGAAAAGTCGGGCATCCAGTCCGTTCGCATTCGCTCTGCTCTGACCTGCGAAATTCAGGTTGGTGTTTGCGGCGTCTGCTACGGTCGTGACCTTGCACGCGGTACACCTGTCAACATGGGCGAAGCGGTTGGCGTTATTGCCGCTCAGTCCATCGGTGAACCGGGCACGCAGCTCACAATGCGTACGTTCCACCTTGGCGGAACGGCGAACGTGGTCGACCAATCGTTCCTGGAAGCATCGTATGAAGGTACGATCCAGATCAAGAACCGCAACAGCCTGCGCAACTCTGAAAACATTCTCATCGCGATGGGCCGTAACATGTCCGTCACCATTCTCGATGAGCGTGGCGTCGAACGTTCTTCGCAGCGTGTAGCCTATGGCTCAAAGCTGTTCGTAGACGATGGCGACAAGGTCAAGCGCGGCCAGCGTCTGGCCGAGTGGGATCCTTACACACGTCCAATGATGACGGAAGTGGAAGGGACTGTTCACTTCGAAGATCTGGTCGATGGTCTTTCCGTTCTGGAAGCGACCGACGAGTCCACCGGTATCACCAAGCGTCAGGTTATCGACTGGCGTTCGACACCACGTGGTTCGGACCTGAAGCCGACGATCATCATCAAGGATGCTTCCGGCAACGTGCTGAAGCTTGCTCGTGGCGGTGAAGCCCGCTTCCAGCTCTCGGTTGACGCTATTCTGTCGGTCGAGCCTGGTCAGAAGGTTTTCCAGGGTGACGTGCTTGCACGTTCGCCATTGGAAAGCGCCAAGACCAAGGACATCACCGGTGGTCTGCCGCGTGTTGCCGAACTCTTCGAAGCGCGCCGTCCGAAGGATCACGCTATCATCGCCGAAATCGATGGTACGATCCGTCTGGGCCGCGACTACAAGAACAAGCGTCGCGTTCAGATCGAGCCTGCGGAAGATGGCGTCGAGCCAGTCGAATACCTGATCCCGAAGGGCAAGCCCTTCCACCTTCAGGAAGGCGACTACATCGAGAAGGGCGAATACATTCTCGATGGTAACCCGGCACCGCACGACATTCTGGCGATCAAGGGCGTAGAGGCTTTGGCTTCCTACCTCGTGAACGAAATCCAGGAAGTCTACCGCTTGCAGGGTGTTGTCATCAACGACAAGCACATCGAAGTGATCGTGCGTCAGATGCTGCAGAAGGTGGAAATCACCGATGCAGGTGACTCGCATTACATCGTTGGCGACAGTGTTGATCGCATCGAAATGGAAGACAACAACGATCGTCTGATCGACGAAGGCAAGAAGCCATCTTACGGCGACCCTGTTCTTCTAGGTATCACCAAGGCATCGCTGCAAACGCCATCGTTCATCTCGGCTGCTTCGTTCCAGGAAACCACAAAGGTTCTCACGGAAGCTGCAATCGCCGGCAAGACCGACACGTTGCAGGGTCTGAAGGAAAACGTCATCGTCGGCCGCCTTATCCCGGCCGGTACCGGCGGCACCATGACCCAGATCCGCCGCATCGCGACAAACCGCGACGAGCTCATCATCGAAGAGCGCAAGAAGAGCACCGGCTCGTCTTCCGCAAACCAGATGTTGCAGGACATGACAGCCAAGGCTCCGGCTGCCGAATAACGGTAGTTAGGGCAGGGGCCTCGCAAGAGGCTCTGTCTGGTCTAAATGGAAACGCCCGGAGTGATCCGGGCGTTTTTTTGTTTTGGGGAACGTCCTAAGGATTATGTCCAGGCCTTTATCCAAAAATCAGCCCGGCTGCGTAGCTTGATGACTTTTAAACAGATCGACCACACTTTGAGGGGCGTTTTCGTCAAAAAAACGCCTGAGGTTTTCGGCAGTCTCGGCCGCGATCTTGGCGCTTCTGGGAAAAAGCTTTTTTTCATAAGCTGAAAGTGCATCTTCTGTTGTGCCAGATGTTTCAATAAGGGCTTTTGCGAGTTCGAAGCCGTCATAAAGCGCTAGGTTCGCGCCTTCACCTGCAAAAGGTGACATCAGATGTGCTGCGTCGCCCAATAACGTCACACCAGGTGTTCTCTCCCATCGGTGCTCGACCGGCAACGTATAGATAGGCCTGATGACAGGCACGGTTTCGCTGGCAGTGATGAGAGAGAGCAACTCGGGAGCCCACCCTTCGAATTCTTCTGCGATACGAGCCAAGCCACTCTTAGGGTTCGAGTGTTGGATGAAATTGGCCCAATCCGCAGGTCTGTTCAGCGCGACATACGTGTGCAAGGTCCCGTTGGCGTAACGATGCGCCAATATTCCCTGACCTGGAGCGACCGCCATCAGCGTACCAGTACCGATGGCATCCGAACTCGGCTTATGGCGGATGTCTCCATCAAAGAGAATGGTTTCGATAAAGAGCGTGCCTGAATAGATCGGAGTTGCTTTGGACAGAAGAGGGCGAACTCTCGACCATGCACCGTCGGCACCTACGAGCAAGTCAGAGGTTATGGTGGAGCCATCGGCAAAGCTGATTTCGTGCCGTCCATCTCCTTGCGGAGTTACCGACGTAACCTTACGCCCCCATTTGATCGTTTCTGGCGGAATCGAATGAATGAGCATGTCTCGCAGATCGCCGCGATCAATTTCAGGGCGGTTTTCGGCACCGCCTGGGTTGTCGAAGAGGATGACGCTGTTCTTATCAACAATACGTTTTGCATCCTCACCCGGTCGCACCAGATCAAGGAAGGCATCGTAAAGACCCGCAGCCTTGAGGGCGACTTGACCATTATATTCATGAATATCAAGCAGTCCGCCCTGTGTTCGCGAATTCGCCGACGGTTCAGCCTCATATATCGTCGCCGCGATGCCATGAAGATGGAGAACGCGAGCCAGTGTAAGGCCGCCAAGGCCTGCACCAATAATAGCAATAGAGTTTCGCATTGAAGCGCTCCTGTCAGATGTAATAATACTTCGGGAGACGCTGGCATAACCACAGCTGTGCGCTGGGTTTACTTATCTGCGACGGCCTAAAATGGCGGTCGTTTTTCGCGACGAAATTCTTGTAAATGGAAATTTCTGTCAAAGCAATCCACGTGTCTGCTCTTCGCACAAAAGCTTACCACGTCACGCTTTTGTCAATCATAAGATGATTGACCGCACCTATCGGCTTTCGCATGAGCGCGCCAGCGAACACAGCGCGCCCATTCTCATTTCAAGCAAACTTGATAATCGCCACTTCACCCTCAAGCGCGCCCTGATAGGCCGAGGCATGCGGCTCTTCGTCTGGCACGTCGTTCAGCATGCCGATCTGGTCGAGGTCGGCTTCGAGGAAGCCTTCTTCGGAGAGGGCGTTGAGGGCTTCTCGCACGGCGGTGTCGTCATCTGGGGCGCGCAGGATGATGTGGATGTCGATGCCTTCGTCGCCTTCACGCTCATAGGCTTTGCCGATGACGATGAAGACCATGGGATCGTCGCGTCCGTTGTCGTTGTCTGGTTCTGTGATCATGACGCGATTCCTTTTCTGGTTATTATTGTGTGGCGGTGCGCAAGCGTCCGCCTTTAGGGAATCAATAGACGGCTTTTATGAAAAGCCAAAGGCCCGATTGGCAAAAGCGTGCAAGGGGAGGGGCATTATGTTAAAACACGCTACAATTCATGGATGCCAAGGCGGCTGGAGGAGGCCGTGCGGGTACTAAATACTGAATCACCCTTGACGAAAGCGGGGTAAAACAGTAGTACGCCCGCCATCGGAACCAATGTGAGGTTTGGCTGTCCGGAACGACTCGTTCTGGAGATCGCCTCAAACAAGGGTCCAAAAACACGTACGAGACACGATTGTTGCATGCAAGACGTAGGATTTACGTCCTCTGCTCTTGGTGGTCCATCCGTGGAAACCGGATCGGGCCGCGATTTATGCATGAAACCATGCGTGCGTCGTTGCCGGAAACGGTATAACCGCCATCCGTGAGGGTGGCTAAAGTAGTTTTTGCAAGGGATGGTTATATGCCTACCGTAAACCAGCTGATCCGTAAGCCACGCCAGGCACAGGTAAAGCGTAATAAGGTTCCTGCTCTTCAGGAAAACCCACAGAAGCGCGGCGTTTGCACACGCGTTTACACGACGACCCCTAAGAAGCCTAACTCGGCTCTTCGTAAGGTTGCCAAGATCCGCCTCACCAACGGCTTTGAAGTCATCGGCTACATTCCTGGCGAAGGTCACAACCTTCAGGAACACTCCGTTGTCATGATCCGTGGCGGCCGCGTAAAGGACTTGCCGGGCGTTCGTTACCACGTCATCCGTGGTGTTCTCGATACGCAGGGCGTCAAGAACCGCAAGCAGCGTCGTTCGAAGTACGGTGCAAAGCGTCCGAAGTAATTCGGTTTCAAACTAATTCAGGCGCTGCGCGAGGTTCTCCGCGTGGTAAAGCGTCGATAACAATTGAGAGACAAGAATATGTCCCGTCGCCATAGTGCAGAAAAGCGTGAGATCAATCCGGATCCAAAGTTCGGTGATCTGATCGTTACCAAGTTCATGAACGCCATCATGCTTCACGGCAAGAAGTCGGTCGCAGAAAGCATCGTTTACGGCGCGTTCGACGTCGTACAGGGCAAGGCAAAGGCAGAGCCGCTCGGCATCTTCCATTCCGCCCTCGACAACGTTGCTCCGCACGTTGAAGTGCGTTCGCGCCGCGTTGGTGGTGCCACCTACCAGGTTCCGGTCGATGTTCGCCCAGAGCGCCGTCAGGCTCTCGCGATCCGCTGGCTGATCGCTGCTGCGCGCAAGCGCAACGAAACAACCATGGTCGATCGCCTGTCCGGCGAACTCATGGATGCAGCGAACAACCGTGGCTCCGCAGTCAAGAAGCGCGAAGACACGCACAAGATGGCCGACGCCAACCGCGCATTCTCGCATTACCGCTGGTAATCTAACCGATCCGAAAGGCAGTCCGTTATGGCTCGCGAATATAAAATCGAAGACTACCGCAATTTCGGTATCATGGCGCATATCGACGCCGGCAAGACGACCACTACCGAGCGTATTCTTTACTACACCGGTAAGTCGCACAAGATCGGCGAAGTTCATGATGGCGCAGCCACGATGGACTGGATGGAACAGGAGCAGGAGCGTGGTATCACCATCACCTCCGCCGCGACCACGACCTTCTGGAAGGGTCGCGATGGCACGATGCGCCGTTTCAACATCATCGACACTCCCGGTCACGTTGACTTCACGATTGAAGTTGAACGTTCGCTGCGCGTGCTCGACGGTGCGATCGCTCTTCTCGATGCCAACGCCGGTGTAGAGCCGCAGACGGAAACCGTCTGGCGTCAGGCTGAGAAGTACAATGTTCCGCGCATGATCTTCTGCAACAAGATGGACAAGACCGGTGCTGACTTCTACCGCTCGGTAGAAATGATCAAGACCCGTCTCGGTGCCATCGCTGTTGTCATGCAGCTTCCAATCGGTGCGGAAACAGAATTCAAGGGCGTTATCGATCTGATCGAAATGAACGCTCTGATCTGGCGCGATGAGTCGCTCGGCGCTCAGTGGGATGTCGTTGAAATTCCTGACGACATGAAGGAAAAAGCTGCTGAATATCGTGAAAAGATGATCGAACAGGTCGTCGATATCGATGAAGAAGCAATGGAAGCCTACCTGAACGGCGAAATGCCTGACAACGACAAGATTCGCGAACTCGTTCGCCGCGGCACCATCGATGTGAAGTTCCACCCGATGTTCTGCGGTACTGCGTTCAAGAACAAGGGTGTTCAGCCACTTCTCGACGCCGTTTGCGATTACCTGCCTTCGCCGCTGGACATTCCTGCGATCAAGGGCATCGACTTCAAGACCGAAGCCGAAATCGAGCGTCACCCAGACGACAGCGAGCCGCTTTCGATGCTTGCGTTCAAGATCATGAACGACCCATTCGTTGGTTCGCTCACCTTCGCACGTATCTACTCCGGCAAGCTCGAAAAGGGCACATCGGTTCTGAACACGGTCAAGGACAAGCGCGAGCGCGTCGGTCGTATGCTTCAGATGCATTCCAACTCCCGCGAAGACATCGAAGAAGCCTTCTCTGGCGACATCGTTGCTCTGGCTGGCCTCAAGGAAACGACCACAGGCGATACGCTTTGCGATCCTCTGAAGCCGGTTATCCTCGAGCGCATGGAATTCCCTGAGCCGGTCATCCAGATCGCGATCGAACCGAAGACCAAGGGCGACCAGGAAAAGATGGGCCTCGCGCTCAACCGCCTGGCAGCTGAAGATCCTTCGTTCCGCGTCAAGACGGATGAAGAATCCGGTCAGACCATCATTGCTGGCATGGGCGAACTTCACCTCGACATTCTCGTTGACCGTATGCGTCGCGAGTTCAAGGTTGAAGCCACCGTCGGTGCTCCGCAGGTTGCCTACCGCGAAACGATCACACGTCAGCACGAAGAAGATTACACACACAAGAAGCAGTCCGGTGGTACCGGTCAGTTCGCTCGTGTCAAGATCGTCTTCGAACCGAACCCAGAAGGCGAAGACTTCAAGTTCGAATCGAAGATCGTCGGCGGTGCTGTTCCTAAGGAATACATCCCGGGCGTTCAGAAGGGTATCGAAAGCGTTCTGTCTTCCGGTCCTCTGGCTGGCTTCCCGATGCTCGGCGTCAAGGCAACCCTGATCGACGGCGCATACCACGACGTTGACTCCTCGGTTCTGGCGTTCGAAATCGCATCGCGTGCCTGCTTCCGTGAAGCAGCGAAGAAGGCTGGTGCACAGCTTCTCGAGCCGATGATGAAGGTCGAAGTCGTCACGCCTGAAGATTACGTCGGTGACGTTATCGGTGATCTGAACTCGCGTCGCGGTCAGATCCAGGGTCAGGAAAGCCGTGGTATTGCCGTTGTCATCAACGCGCATGTTCCGCTGGCCAACATGTTCAAGTACGTCGACAACCTGCGCTCCATGTCTCAGGGCCGCGCGCAGTACTCGATGACCTTCGATCATTATTCGCCGGTTCCGAGCAACGTTGCTCAGGAAATCCAGGCAAAGTACTCCGGTCAGAAGTGATCGGGGTACGCCCCAAACAAAATTTAGAGTTTATTCCCTTTATGGGACAGGAATGGAGAGCCACGAATGGCAAAGAGCAAGTTTGAGCGCAACAAGCCGCACGTCAACATTGGCACGATTGGTCACGTTGACCACGGCAAGACGTCGTTGACTGCTGCGATCACGAAGTATTTCGGCGAATACAAGGCGTATGACCAGATCGACGCTGCACCGGAAGAAAAGGCCCGCGGTATCACGATTTCGACGGCACACGTTGAATACGAGACACCTGCTCGTCACTACGCGCACGTCGACTGCCCCGGCCACGCCGACTACGTGAAGAACATGATCACCGGTGCTGCCCAGATGGACGGCGCGATCCTGGT
>NZ_FMUD01000094.1:0-851 GCF_900100825.1 Agrobacterium sp. DSM 25558
GCATTCGCGAACAGGGCGTCACAGTCTACGGTTTTGGAGAACGAAAGCCCCCTCGCCCTTTCATCACTGCCTGCGACAAGTTCGTCTATTTCGACGTCCTCAATGCGTCGGTCGAAGAACCTGCAACCGCCGAACCAACGTCGGCACGAGCGGCAATCGAGAAGACCGCCACGAAGGAAATTTCAGGTCTGACCACAGAGGCAGCAACTGTCGAGCCAGCCGTGCCCCAGAAGAGCAAAATCGACAAAGCCCTGATCAGCATGCTGAGCAAGGCCGTCACCGCGACCGCCGACGAAGATGGCTGGGTCAATCTCGGTGCGGTCGGCTCTCATGTCGCAAAGCAATCGCCCGAATTCGATTCCAGAAACTACGGCTTTGCCCGTCTCAGCGATCTGGTCGAGGCCACGGGAAAATTCGATATTGACCGATCCGGCAGGACGCAGAAAGGTGTCCTCATCCATCTCAAAACGGTGCCCACCACGACGAAAAAGTGAAAGGATCAACTGTGGCAAGAAAATCGATCGAACAGCGTCTGGCTGAGCTGGAGGCGCAACGCTCGGCACTCAAGGCACGTCTGTCGAAACAGGACCGGACAAACGATACCCGTCGCAAGGTCCTGCTGGGTGCGCTCGTCCTGCATCGGTTGGAAAACGCCAATGATCCGGAGTTCACCAAACGACTGGGCGACTGGTTGCGCCGCGAGCTGCCCGGCTTTCTCACCCGCGAGAATGACAAGGCGCTCTTTGCCGATTTGCTTGGATCACAGCCGGCCAACGCACCAGAGAACAGCAACGGTACAGAGGCCTCGTCATGAGCCGAGCGACGCTTGCATGGGCTGCGTTCAAGAGCAT
>NZ_FMUD01000096.1:0-685 GCF_900100825.1 Agrobacterium sp. DSM 25558
GATGGCGTTGAGGATGGTGAGAAGCTTGCGCATGGTGGCGACAATGGCGACGATCTTGGGCTTGCCGGATGCCACGAGGCGATCGCGGAAGGCTTTGAGGAGAGGGTTGTGACGGGACGCAACCAGTGCCGCCATGAACAGCACGCCCGCACCTTCGAGCGCCCGCCACCAATAAAGCTCTTGCCTTTCCATTTGCCCGATTGCCGGGTCCATGGTGCCAGTCCCGCAAGCGATGCGATCTGGCGTCTGTCGAGGCTGCCGAGCTCCGGCATTTCGGCCAGAAGGGTGCGCGCCGTGGCCCGCCCCACACCTGGAACCGAGGTCAGCAATGCCTCGCGCACACGCCACAAGGGTGACTTGCGGATATGGTCATCCATATCAGCATCGATACTCTCCATCTCGCGGCGTAGCGCATCCAGCAGCCGTCTGATGCTCTTGCGCGTCGTCTTCTCCAACGCCATCCGCAACCGGTTCTCTTCAGCCACGATCATCTGTACGATCTGTCGCCTGCGGTCGACAAGGGCCGATAAAGCCTGGGTTTGCGCATCGCGCAGCGGTCGGATTTGCGGTTTCGTCGCCGTGACGAAGGCGGCAATCAGGGCTGCATCGATCGCATCGGTCTTGGCACGCCGACCGATGGCGTTGGCATAGGCGCGAACCTGCGCCGGGTTGACGACGATCACGC
>NZ_FMUD01000070.1:0-5969 GCF_900100825.1 Agrobacterium sp. DSM 25558
TACTGTCTCTCGTCGAGTGTGAGATGCAAGAAAATCTAATACTAGGGATCTACGAACTTTTGGGCTTTCCGGTGAACGCACCCGCGCAAAGTAGACGTCTGGTATCCTATCTCCAGCAAGACAAAACGCTGGGTGAAGAGCCGACGACTCGGCACTCCACCCAATAGTTGGATTTTTATTCCATGTGCCAGCAGCGATGCCGCCAGCTGACTCTACCGCTATGGCCACATCAACTCCCTTGATGACCGACGCCCCGACTGCCCGTAGATCAACAACGTTCTTCAAATTTCCGGTAATAGGCTCCGGTAGTGGTGTGACGGTTCCCGCGTCAATATCCACAACCCAAAGACCTTGGTCACCGGCACACCAATCACAACTACTTTTGCCATTCCATAACTTCCCTCTGTGAATGAACTAAAATCCGGCCTTCTTTAGACCTTCTCGGTAAATATCCTTTTGCCATTGTTCCTTGAACGGAACGATGGTTAGCCATTTATCGATATCGAATTGGGGGTTTGCTTCGAGAGCCCGCCGCACGAAGAAGCGCGACTTCTTTTCGTCTCCGAGCATTGCCCAGCTTGCTGCCGAGAGCCGATCCGCGAGATCGCCGTCAACCATCTTGTCAATATAACCTAGGGCATCATTGAATTTGCCGAGGCTGTAGCTCGCTCCTGCTGCGGTCCATAGATAAGAGTCCGGCCCGAGTGGATTTAGCTCCATCGCTCGCTCAAGCTTTTGCAACGCCAAATCTGGCCGCGACAAATGGTTCAACGTGTCGGCGTGGTCAGCGATGATATCGGCATAGTGGGGACTAAGCGTTTCCGCCACTTCCAATGTCTGCGCACTTTCTTCAATTTCCCCCATGAGAAGTTTTGTGACCCCCAGTTCGCGGTATCCGTCTGCGAAGTCACGCCGTGCCTCGATCGCACGTGTAGCGTATTCTGCTGCGGTCTCTAGAAGATCCATATCTCCACGTGCGGTCAGAAGCCATTCCTTTGAATAGGTTCGCGCAATCGCGCTCAATGCGGGCGCGAAATTCGCGTCTTCCTGTAAAGCGCCTCTCAGTTCTTTCCGCGAACGGCGAAGGTTCGGAAGAGACAGGCGGTTGAGGTAGTGCCGACCGACGAGGTAGCGGTGATAGGCAGCGGCACTACGCTCGAAATAAGGACGAGTGATCTGATGACTCTCGATGCGTCCGGCCACGGAAATTGTGATCTGCCGCAAGAGGTCGCGGCGTCGGTCGATCAGGTTGAGGTTTTCGAGGTTGTAGCGCTCTGCCCAGACGATTTCAGAATTATTTACATATGTGAGCTGAACGAATAGGGACAGGTCGTCATTTCCCAAACCGCTCAAACGCGTGTCCAGAACATAGTTTATGTCATGCCGTTCAAAAACCCCATGCTTGTCTTCCGATGTTTTACCGATTCGAACTGCGGTATGAGGCGCAATGATCTCAAGGCTATTCAGGGCGCAGAACCCTATTGTAATATCCTCTATCAGCGACGATGCAACTATGGCGAACACAGGATCACGATGAAGGTTCGTCGGAGGTAACAAGGCGAGACGGGGAACGGCGCTTTTCAGGGTTTTTTCGAGAGGGTCGGGATTGGATCTATCCGATGCAGATAACCCCTCGGACGCACCTTTTTTCGTAACGTTTTCCGCAGGACTTTTGGGACCTAGATGGCCCACACCTCGGGAAATCGATTGTTTGCGTTGCTCAAGGTATTTTCGAAAATACTCAACTTCTTCTTCTGCGTTGAATATCTGGACGAGGAACTTGAGCGTATCTGGGTTTTCAGGTTCTGTATGGAAGATGAGTATCGCTGCATTTTTTATGATCTCCTCTTCTTTTGGCGTCGTTGCTGACTGTGAGGTTTCTTTCAAAAGCCCCTTGAGAAGAGCGCCGTGGTAAATTTTACGCTGAATCAGCCATACGTCATACTCGCGGCTTTGGCAGTTAACCGCAGCCAGGAACGTCCGATTAAAAAGCGCAACAAGTCGCCCCAGCCAGGCGAGGGGTTCCTCTAAATCCTTCTTGTGAAGCGATTGTAGATCGGAGGCGACCGCCGTCTGACCAAGGGAGATTGTGCTGCCCGTAAAGGAAAAGAAATCTGCCCCAAGTTCTTCCTGTCGGGATTTGATTCTCGAAATGGTCGAGCGCAAATTGACGAGCGAAACGTCCTTGTTTGCATCGCCCCATAGAAACTGTGCCAAGGTCGATCGATGAGCAGAACCTTCAGGTGCTGTCAGTAGATAGGCAAGGATCAAGAGACCCTTTTCCGGGAAGGGAACGGCTTCGCCCTTCGAATCCAAGAGTTGCAGTTGGCCAAATGTTTGCAGAGAAAACGTCATTTTAAACGCGCCCGGGCGACATGAATTATCGATTACTGCTGTGTATAGGGATTTTCTCGACAACTGGAAGCGTCTTGTGCATCGCAAACACTATGATAAGTTCGGTGGGCACGTAGGCAGAATGTGTCGCAATCGACCGATCCCGCGTTTACCCACTCAAAGGAGAGTTGCATGTCCAAGATGATGATTATTGGCCTAAAAGATGAAGCTGGCCTCTGGCTTGTCGATTTTGAGGCCGGTTCTGTTACCGCCGTCGAAGGCAATCGTGAAGATTTCATCTCATGCAACGAAAAGGGCGATAGCGGCGAAAAAGACCTTGATGTTGCCGTGAGTTTCAACGTCAAAGAAACAGCTTTTTCGGGCATCCACTACAAATCCGGCGTTGCAGATGTGGCAGTAGGTTTTGAGACCAAGGACGCTGCGTTCTCCGGTATTCACTACAAGTCGAACGTTGCGGACGTCGCGGTAGGTTTCGACACAAAAGTCCCTGCTTTTTCGGGTATTCACTACAAAACTCCTGAAACAATCGGACATATTGCCAACTGAGACTATCCGCAAATAATGGTCGCAGAAGTCCTCCCTTTGGGGGCTTTCTGCGACAGCATTTTTTAGATGCCACTTTTTGACGTGCCTATGCCAATGACCAGTTCCAACTCAGTCGAGCAGTATGACTGCTGACGCACCGGTGACTTCCTATTCGGATCGTAGTTGCTCAGCGCGTGAGACGATGTCCCGTATCGCTCCATCACTGTCAAAATATGGGGTAACTCGACTTTCCCGACTGACAGATTTGGATCGGGTAGGGATACCCGTTTGGAATGCCATTTCACCTAATTCGCGCTCTATTGTAATCAATCAGGGCAAGGGAATCGAAGATATCGATGCCAAAGTGTCGGCGGCAATGGAAGCGCTGGAACGCGCTGTCGCTGGAGCGCCGACAATTGGTGTTCGCCAAGCGAGTTTCCGAGAGCTCGAATCCGAGGGGTTTGCGGCAGATCCTCTGCCAAGCCTGATTTTAGGCGGGCAAAGCGAAATTCGGCCAGAGGAGATACTCGCGTGGACGTTGGGTTATGATATCATTTCTCAACACGACGTCTGGGTCCCTCGTGATGCTCTCCTGCTCGATGATACAGGAGCGAATCAATTCTGGCAGTCCTCCGATGGGCTCGCATCGGGTAACACTCTCCTTGAAGCCACATTTCATGGCTTGCTGGAACGCATTGAACGCGATGCAGACGTGCTCTCGCAGTTCGACTCAGAGGAAGAGGTAAAAAGGCGCTGCATCGCGGTAGATTCGCTTGCTGACCCCGTTCTCACCGAGCTCGCGAAGCGTGTGCATGATGCGGGTTTTCGGCTACAGATGTTCGACATGACAAGTGACGTCGGCATTCCCTGCTTCAAAGCATACATGGCACCAATGATGCCCTCTGAGGGTGCCTTGCGCTACATTGAGGTTACGTATGGAGCTGGGGCACATCCCAACCCCGTTCGTGCAGCAATAAGAGCGGTCACTGAATCGGCGCAGTCGAGGCTGACATATATCAGTGGCGCTCGCGATGATATCGATCCCGACACCTTTACACGGCCACTTCCCGATCACCTGCGTGATATGCTGTCCATACAGCCGAGGAGCTATGTTCCGCTCCCTTGTTTGGCTGGCGAAACGACGTTGGACGGCATGCTCAAAGCTGTCATCGGCAAGCTTGAGGATCGAGGAATTAAGTCCGTAATTACCGTGCACCTGAATCCGGGAGAAGACGAGTTCAGTGTCGTGAAGGTTTTGGTTCCGGAACTGGAGAATGTGGATGGGAGAAGGAAGCGCAGGTTCGGGCCTCGTGCACTAAAGAGGATACTGAAATCAAGATGAAGGTCATTTTCGCAGGCCCGACCCTCTATGGCGCAGATTTGCCATCAAACGCAGACTACCAGCTTCGTCCACCCGCCAGACAAGGGGATTTTTACAACGCCGTTCAAGACGGCGCGACCGTCATCGGGCTGATTGACGGGGTGTATGAATACGTTCCCGCTATCTGGCATAAGGAAATTCTGTTCGGACTTGCCCAGGGCGTTCACACCTTTGGAGCCGCGAGCATGGGTGCCTTGCGAGCAGCAGAATGTGCTGCTTTTGGTATGGTCGGTATCGGCAAAATCTTTGACGGCTATATGAGCGGCCTGTTGGAAGACGATTCCGACGTTGCGCTATCGCATGGTCCTGCTGAGGTTGGTTTCCTTCCCCTCAGCGAACCGTTCGTCAATGTGCGCGCGACAATTTCGAGATGCTTGCAACTCTCGTACATCACGGCTGATGAGCATGACCACCTATTGACGGCTGCGAAGGCAATCTTCTTCAAGGATCGGACATATAAGCGACTGGTTCGATCGTCCATTTCGGACGGAACGCGAGCATCTCAGATTCTGGAGGCATTGCGCGCACATAATGTAAATCAGAAGCTGCAGGATGCGCAGCTTCTCATCGAAGCTGTTATCAGCGCTCCTAATCGACGGTTCGTCCCTGAGTTTAACTGGACATTTGAGGCAACGAATTTTTGGAAGGCCACGTTTCCGCCCTTCTCGTCACACCATAATCGATAGAGGGATTACACGCGAGCCAGCATTCGGTTCTATTGAAGAGATTGCATTAAAGCGAGAGCATAGGACAGGGGGTCAAAGGTTGTTGCGGTCGCGGCGGGCAAGGTGTGCCTTGATGGCGCACAATCCCGATTCGCATCAAATACTTGCCTAGACGACGTTTCGGTCAGCGATGCGTAGTCGAAATTGGAGGTGTGCAACACTAGTGCGACGCCAGATAGTAAATCCGCGCCTCGGCCGCTCCCTTGGAGCTGTTCATGGCCATGATGTCATCCTATCGACTCAACCCTATCCCCTGCGACCGGGTGAGCTGCTGTTTCGCGTGTGGTCATGGCTCAGCTCGGCCATGCGGGTGCGCTCGACGGCACGCGCAACGGATTTGATCTGCTCGGCCTGCTTCGCCAGCTCTGGACGCAACTCAAGCTCCTTGGCAAAATTGCGAGGATCCGAATGTCCGAAACGCTGCTGGAGAGCGTTTGCGACCAGTTTGGCCTCTTCGAGTGCGGCATGACCATCGGGCGTCGATCGCAGCTCATCGATGAGCTGATGCCGCTCGTTCATCGACACTTTGTCGACGCGATCGAGTATCTCGGCGCTGCGCGGGGTGAGGCCGGGAACCTCGACGACATCGCGTTTTTCGCGCTGCCACTGCTCCGACTTCCGTTCCTCACCAAGCCGGCGTTCCCAGTGTTCGGACGTATAACCAATATGGGAGGCGAGAACCTTGGCATAATGCAGCGCCGCCTTCCGCTCCACATTATCGCCGAATAGGCCTGACTTGCCGCGTAGCTCCCCGAACTGCTCGGGACGCTCAGCCATCGCCTTGGCCATCACCTTGCCATTGCCTTCCTTCTCAGTGATCGCGGTGCGCAATCGGCCCGCCACTTCGGCCGCGTCGCGAAAAACGTGCCGTGCCACCGACTCCACTGCTTCAAATCCATGATCGATTGCCGGCATGGCCTTTTCACGCGCCACGTCCTCGACGCTGCGGTCATGGCGCGTGATCGCCGGTACAAGCGGAGCCG
>NZ_FMUD01000058.1:0-17221 GCF_900100825.1 Agrobacterium sp. DSM 25558
CGTCAACGCCAAACGGGTTCATCGTATCATGGGCAACCATGCCATGCTGCTCGAGAAACATACGGCCGTTCGCAAAGGCCGCATCCATGATGGCAAGGTCATGGTCATGCGCTCTAACCTTCGCTGGTGCTCGGACGGTCTGGAGTTCACCTGCTGGAATGGCGAGATCATTCGTCTCGCCTTCATCATCGACGCCTTCGACCGCGAGATCATCGCTTGGACGGCAGTCGCCAATGCAGGCATCTCCGGCTCTGACGTGCGCGACATGATGTTGGAGGCAGTCGAGAAACGCTTCCGCGCAACCCGAGCCCCCAATGCTATCGAGCACCTCTCGGACAATGGTTCGGCTTACACCGCGCGGGAGACAAGGCTGTTCGCCCAGGCACTCAATCTGATACCTTGCTTCACGCCGGTCGCCAGCCCGCAGTCGAATGGCATGTCGGAAGCTTTCGTCAAAACGTTGAAGCGGGACTATATTTGGATATCCCAAGTTCCGGACGCCCAAACAGCGCTCCGGCTCATCGACGGATGGATCGAGGACTACAACGAAATCCATCCCCATTCCGCGTTCAAGATGGCTTCCCCTCGGCAGTTCATCAGAGCTAAATCAACCTAGCCGACCTGTCCGGTGAAATGGGGTGCACTCCAGCGGTGTTTTCCCCGCACATTGACCAAGCGCATTGGGCTGTTCCGAAGACTACTGTTCTGACAGATTGGCAAGAATCCACCAAAAGTGATCGTGCAGGATGTGACAGCCAGCAAATTTGATCAATAAAAATGTCCGCTCATCCGCAACGAATACTGAACTGAGCGATGATAGATTTTGGTCGACCAGCGAGGTTTGCCATGAGAACACCCGTCCTAATTGCTATTCTCTTAGTTCTTGGTGGTACCGCGACATCTATCGGAAAGGCATTTTTTTGC
Organism: Agrobacterium sp. DSM 25558; assembly: GCF_900100825.1. Taxonomy (NCBI): domain Bacteria; kingdom Pseudomonadati; phylum Pseudomonadota; class Alphaproteobacteria; order Hyphomicrobiales; family Rhizobiaceae; genus Agrobacterium; species Agrobacterium sp. DSM 25558. The sequence continues at coordinate 925 of NZ_FMUD01000058.1, forward strand.
CGAGCGACGCATACACGAAGCAAGCAAGATTGCTTACGGCCTACCGCTTACACCCGGATGCAACTTTGAAGAGGATTAATGCCGCCTATCTCGCCTGCGCAGACAGCAAGTATGCCGAAGGTCCAGCAGCCAATGATATACGGCACTTAGCGGCACTGCTCATGCTGGAGGCCATCAGCCAGAGGGTCGCGGATGCTGATGACGTCAGCGGCAAAAAGCGGGCACTTCAGCTTATGCAGACCCATCTTCCAGGCATCAAGAAGTCTAAGCTACCTGTTAGTCGGGATGAGGACCAATTTCTCCTCTACCTACAAGCGTTGCGCGAGGATGGTGTACCTACTTGTGTGATCTCGTCTTCCGCATAGGCTAGCCCGTATTGCCGCAATGGGCAAATGCTCCCTTGGCAGCTTTGCACCATAAGGGTATAGCAACAACCCTAGAGACGCTTGCGACGATTACTAAGAAGATGCTTTGTGACGCCCGTGATAAGTCAGCTTACCGGTGGACACGAACTTTGGCGTTTCGCCTCCGATAGCCGTATGATCAATCAAGACAAGGGTATTTACCATCTGGGTCTGGCGTTTGATCTTGGTCACCTGCGTGAGGTCCAGCCTCGAAACTAGATAATCCCAATCTGGTTCTTTGCCGCTCTTCCAGATGATCTCAACAAAATCGTTGTCGATGGAGCAGCCTAGCTCGAACTTCATTGGCCAGATTGGGTTTCGATCCTCCTAGGCCGTGTATTCCTCTTCCGAAGCATCCTGACTTGGCTCTGGTTCCCAGCGAGGATGCCCAAAGGCGGAGGCCTCCTCATTGGTCGCGAAGAGAGCTGTAAATACGTGTATGCCTGAGCTTTTTAACATTGAGCGTCCTGATGGTCGCGATTGCATTCATTCTTTTGGCGAAGACTAGGCATCTAGTGGCAGAAATGGAAGTCCGCGACAGGCCAACTTCCGCCTTGGCAGCGTTGCGCCGATACCGTTGAAAAAGTCGGCGTTGCTGTCGGTGCAAAGTTCTGATTCACTCCTTCTACGGATTTAGGAGGATGTGCCGATGATGGGCGAGCGGACGGTAGCGCAGGAAGCGCTGTTTTACGGGTTCAGCATGGAGCGTCACGTCCCAGCGAGCCATCGTTCGGAGACATCCTCGCCGATGCGATGCAGGCAACCGCTACAGGCGCAGATCAGGCTTGCTGGCTCGATCACCTCTTCCACTCTGGGAAGATGTTTTGGAAGAGAGCCACGATTGGTTGTGCGCGACTTTGCCGTCTTTCTTCCAGCGGGAGCGTCCGCCTCATCCTCGGCATGGATCGCAGCCATCGCGGTTTCCAGGTCCTCGAATGCCAGATCGAACTGGTCGGGATCGGTCTTCTCGGATTTGCGCCCGAATGCTGCCTGCTTGAAGGCTGCGACCAGCTTCTCAAGCCGTTCGATCCGCTCGTCCTTGCGAGCCATCTGTGCGTCTTTGCCTGCCTCGCGTGTCTGCGCCGCGACCAGCATCGCTTTCAGGGCAACAATATCATCGGGAAGATTGGCAACGTCCAACATGGCCAGAGCCTACCAAAACCAAATCCGTTTTGCTTCCGGAATCTATCCTGCTGAGTCATCGTGTCGCAGCTATTCGATGGTCTCCGGCGCTCTCGTTTCGACAGCCCGAACCCGCCTCCAATCAAGCCCGGCGAACAGTGCCTCGAACTAAGCGTGGCTCATTGTCATCAGGCCGTCCTTGATGCCAGGCCAGGTGAAGCTATGCTCTTCCAGCCTTTTGTACGCCAGCACGATGCCGGAACCATCCCAGTAGGTCAGATTCAGCCGATCTGCCCTGCGAGATCGAAACACGAAGACCGTTCCCGTAAACGGGTCCTTGTGCAGCTCGTTCTTAACCAGCGCCACCAATCCGTCATGCCCCTTACGGAAGTCTACGGGTTTGGTCGCCACTATGGTCCGGACGCGGTTTGAGGGGAAGATCATATCGCCGCCGCCAGTGCACGCGCGATGGCAGCAATCCGGGTAACAGACGCACCTTCTTCAAGACGGATCGTGACAGGGCCGACAACAATCTCGGGGCGGCAGACTGGTTTGACGCTCGGCGGCTCCGGCGCGGGCGTCTCGACAACCGTGGCCGCGAATTCGACTGCGTCTTCCGGCTCAGGCAAAACTAGCTTTCCCTCTCGTGCCAGTGTTCGCCAGGTCGATAGGTGATTGGCCTTCAGCCCGTGACGGGCCGCGACCTCATTCACCGTCACACCAGGCCGCAAGCTCTCCGACACTATCCGTGCCTTGACCTCATCTGACCATTGACGATGCGCCTTACGTCCGCTCCGCCGCGTCGTGAGAACCTCCAATGTAGTGTCCATGGAGAAACTCCTTATCGCTCGTCCATGAAAACTCGATCACAGATCAGGCGCTAGTGGGCAACGTGGGGGTGGAATATCGGTTACGAAGCTCCGGGTCCTCTTCGAGAATTTCGGCTACAAATTTGATTGTACGGACGTGGTTACTGTCGCCATCAGGCTGCCTCTGCGGAGATTTTGACGAGCGGCGACCAGTTCCACGGAAGCAGCTCGTCTAACCTTTTGATCTGTGATCGTGGATGCGATCGAGCACATCGGCCAAGTATGCCTGCAGATCAAGGCCATTCATCTTGGCCGTCTAACGGTGTCAGTTGACCAAAATGGCTTTCGCGATCATTTCAAGCTCATGCCGGCTTTCTTGTCTCATTCTGTCCAAGATCTTTGGCCCTGAAACGAAATCTACGACCTTTTGCACGTCTTTTGCTCGAAAGCCTGCAGGAAGGTAGTCCTCTAGAGCTCCCTCGCTTAACACAAAAATCTGCTCATCGCGCTTGTCAGCTAAAAAATTTGCAAGCTGTCTTTTCTCCGTGGCGCTCAGGTCTTGCCTCAGCACTCTCCTCTTGCTCTCGATGTACTGCCAAATAGAGTTGGAAAGATCGAAGTTTTTGGTATTTAGGCCTTCTCTTATCGCTGCAGCCAGCGCGTCACCGTCCATGCTCTTCACATTATCGATGACGTCATTTTTGATCTCGCGTGCGTTCAGTTTGAACATGGCTTTTAGCTCAGGCGTACCGATCTGCTCTATGTAATCAAAATCCGCAATAATGCAGTAATCGATTTGGCACGACTGAAGAATAAGGGAGTAGGCTTCAAACAAGCCCTTGCCTCCGACGTTGATTATTTCGATTTCCGGCGAGCCAGGGTGGCCCATCGTACCATAAATGCTCTCCAAAATTTTTTCGAAAACAAGCCTGTCTGTAATGCCTTCTACCAGCACAACCTTATTTGTAAAAAATAGCCGTTCGTTGTTGTGGCTGTTCACCAGGTTGAACAAGTGTTTGGAGCCCGGTAAGCCCGAGGAATTTAGGCGAACAATTTGGCTTTGTTGCTCGTGGCTGAAAACGCGGGATACAAACTCGATTGAAGACGGTGAAACGAACGTCGGGGAGTGCGTTGCCATAACGAATTGATTACCGGTATCTTTGGATAGTTTGCCGAAAAGATCTACGAGTACTTTTTGCCACTTTGGATGAAGATGCAATTCTGGCTCATCAACAACAACCACCGCGTTCCGGATTTCGAGCGCATAGATGGCGAAAATATAGTTCAAAATTTCTTTCTCGCCTGAAGATGCGTGATCTACGAGAAAAGAGCTACCCTGTTTTGTAAGGCGGATTGAGTATTCGTTAGTAAGCGCGTTTTTGGTTGCGAGTTCCCAGCTGTAGCCTAATCTTGACAGTGTTTCAGTTATAGATTTGCAGGCATCCGTGTCTTGAAATCTCATTCTGGCATCAACGTTGGTTTCTTCTTGTAGCAGTCTGAATTGCTTTGCAAGTCGGCCGATTGCCAAACTCATGACGCTGGAAGTCGTTCGTGATGTTGTCGTGTCTATTGATTGCCTTTGGGCTTTTTCGTCAAAAGCACTTAAAGCGACATTGCTTATCAACCCGCTAGCTGCCCGATGAACCGGGAGGTACAGCAACGGCGCTGACAGGGGTTTCATGCCAACCTCTGCACGAAGTGCGCTATCCATCTCGAATAATCGAAGGTAGGACAGATACGTATTATGGGCAGCATCTTGACTGCTTGCCATCTGCCAATTGGTCCACGAATAAGTCAGCCGCATCCCCGCCGTCAGTTCATTGACGGGCCACTCAAGAACTTTCTCCCACGGATTGTCGTGTATCCTGCGCGATTTGCTAACTAAATAACTGAGAATTTCTGGCGCACTATCTCGTAGCAAGCACACATTTTCCACATCTTGCGGTGTGACCTCAATTTCAATTTCCACACATTGGTCTAAATCATTTCCGTTGCTATGCTTCTCAAGGCTCATTCCGCTAAAGCTTTGGTTCAGCTGGGGAAGCCAATGTTCGATGTTGTTCTCAGTCGCGTGCATTTGAAGATAGCTTGTGGAAAGAAGGTATCTTCGGAGAACCGTTACGAGGGTGTCCAACAGATTGGTTTTACCCCCGCCGTTCGGGCCGATGATGATAGACATCAACCCATCAAACATCATGTCTCTACGCGTAAGGAAACTTCTTACGTTCTCAACTGCTAGTCTTCTAATCAGCAACGGCCGTTCCCCCATCTAAATCGAACTTAATACCCTCTAGAAACTCCCGCCTTCGCCTCATCTCCGCACCATCGCCGTAAATCGGACGCCCAAATTCGTGCCCCATAAGATCTGCCTGCATCCAATCTGACGCACCGGCGTTTTCAAAGCGGTCTTGAAACGTATGTCGAAATGAATAGACAGTGTGTTTGGTCGTCGGCCGCAGGCCTGCGTTTAGCAAAAACTTGTTGATGTTCGCTGAGGCTGTGTCGGCTTTGTCCTGGTAAAGCGGAAAGCCGGACGGGTGCTGTTTCATCGCCTCAAGCGCAATGCCGACGAGCAGAATGCGTCTGATCGAGTAATCTGTTTTGTTTCTACGATCCTCACGCTCAGCGACCTCCACGTGAGGTATCTCGTCGTCTAACTGAATATCCTGAGGCCGCAATTACAAACCTCCCCCAGCCGCATCCCTGTCTAGATCATGGTATGATGATGGCCTTGCCTTCAGCGTTGAGGCCGTCGAGTGCGCCTGGTGCAAGGATCTTTTTCTTTGATCCATGTAACGGGAATGGCGGTCGCTTGTCGAGGTTGGTCGCATTCGTCTCTTTGATCCGGATCTTCTCCCACGCCTTATGAAACTGCGTGTGAAGTCCGTCATCGATGATATCATGCATGCCGGCGATATCCGCAAAGCTGCGGTTGGCGCTGGACGCCTTGAGCTTTTCATCTTTGATCTTGCGCACCCACCAATCGCGAAACCTGATCGTGTCGGCACGATCGATGCTGTGCAGTTCGCGATCGCCGATGAAATCATTAAAATATCGGATGGCACGCTCGCGCGAGATCTTGTGCTTTCGCATCTGGTTGGGTGACATGCCGGTAAGGCCAGCTTCGTTGTGCTGAAGGTAAAGCTTCCAGATGTCACTCACGCGTGGCCGATGCGGCAGGTCGTCGCTCTTGGCATTGTCGCGGCAATCGCGATCTGGTTTCTGATCTAGCCCACCGTCGCTAGGTGAATATGATACCTGCGAAGCAGAAGCGCTGTTGGCTGCGACCAATCGCGATGATGCGAGGCCGCTCCACATGCTGACGTCACATCCTCAACCCCAGACTTTTCCTCAGCGACTGTTTCAGCTCGTGCTGGTGGGTGAGTTCAGCCCGGTGAGCGCGTTCAACGATGCGGGCAACCTGTTTGATCTGATCGAGCTTATTGGCAATGTCTGGCCCCAGCCGTAATGGCTCGGGCTTCAACTGCCGCATGTCTATGCTTCCAAATCGCTGATCGAGGGCACTGGCGATTGTCTTTGCCTCAGTCATTGCTTGTGTGCCTTCCGGCGTTGTCAGCAATTGCTTGAGGAACGCAGGTCGGTCTGCATGGGATAGGCTGGCGAGCTGCTGTAGAAGTGCTTCACTGCCGCGTGTAAGCCCCGGGACTTCAACGATATCCTGGCGTTCGCGTTTCCAGGTTTCTGACCGGCGCTCTGCCTCCAGGCGGCGCTGCCAGGTTTTGGCCGCGGAGAGGACATGGCTGCTAAGGGCGTTGGTCAACTGGCGGGCAAGCTTGCGTTCCCTGTTGTCACCGAATAGCCCGGCCTTGCCGCGCATGGCCCCGAACTGCTCTGGGCGTTCGACGAGTGATTTGGCCAGGACCTGTCCCTTTATTCCCTTCTCGGTGATGGCAGAGGTGAGGGTGGCGACAGCATGGTCCGGATCGAGGTAGATGTCGCGGCCGACAGACCGAACGTCTTCCATGTCTCTGGTCAGATGGGGCAAGGCCTTTTCGCGCGCGATGTCTTCGATGGTCTTGGCATATTGGGTGACGGCCGGAATGAGCGGGGCGGGACGCTCGCCATACGCGACGAACGGTTCGTCATTGGTTGTGCTGGGGTGTGTCAGGCCGCTCGACAGTTGGCGTTTGCGAGCAGGACCAGCCAGATCGTGGACTGGCTCCTCGTAAGCCTGTCCACGATCGTGTGGCCGATCCTGCTCTTGCCCCACGGGTTGCCCGGCGGGGTGCTGGACGTCATGCGCGATCGCTTTTTTAACTTCAAGTTTTATCGCGTCCGTTTCGTTCAACTTTGATGTCAGCCCGCGCCGTTCGGCAAAGAGCTTGATGTAATCGAGCGTCGTCTCCTTGGCACCGGAACGGCTAATGCTGTCGCTGAGCGCGGTGATGTTTTTGAGCTCGTCCCGACCGGCATAAAGGGTCGCCTGATCGCGATGGCGGGTCATGGCAACATAGGTCAGATGCCGGTCCATGGTTGATGATGCCATGACGAAGGCGCGGTCGACGGTTGCCCCTTGAGCCTTGTGAATGGTGGTGGCGTAACCATGGTCAAAGCTCTGGTAATCTTTGACGGGTAGAGATAGAAGGCGGGCATCGTTTTGCCCAGCGGAAGATCCGTCGAGGCGTATTTGTATTGCGTTCGGCTCGACGGCCTCCACCCTTCCCAACATGCCGTTCTTGACGCCGAGATCGCGATTGTTTTCCAGAAGAAGGATACGGTCACCGGGTGCAAAGCCCCGCTTGCCGTTGACGGTCTGGTAGACGATCTCGCGGTCGCTTTTGAGGGCAAGATCCGTCCCGACTTTAACGATCGATGCTTCATCATCCCCGCTGCCCAGAGCACTCCCTTTCGCGAGCCGCCCTTCAGCCTGAAGTGCCTCTCTGATCGCGTCATTGATGGCACGAACATCCACGCGGCGATGGGCCAGTGCAATGCGCGAGGCATCGGGATTGTTGAGGCGATCGGCAAGATAGTCGCGCACGAGGTGTTCGCGCGCCTGATCGCGGTCATCGGCAAACTGGACGCTGCCCCGTTCAGCGTAAGCCGCCAGTCCATCACCGGTGCGATGGGTCGCGAAGGCAATTGATGCCTGCCGCTGCCAATCCTGTTTCTGCCGACGGATCTGCGACAGTTCGACCGAACCGATGCGCTCTGCAATGGCGCGGAACGGCGAGCCTGCGCCAATCGCCTGAAGTTGCTCATGATCGCCGACAAGAACGAGCTTGGCACCCCGCACTTCGACCTCCTTCACGATCCGCGCAAGCTGTCGGCTTCCCACCATGCCGGCCTCGTCGATGACAAGGATGTCGCCGCGCTGAAGTTCGCCTTTGCCGTTTTGCCAGCCATATTCCCATGATGCCAAAGTGCGTGCCGTAATGCCGGATGATTGCGTCAAACCTTCGGCTGCCTTTCCGGCAAGGGCTGCCCCATGAACCGTAAACCCCTGGCGCTCCCAGGCGTCGCGGGCTGCCGCCAGCATGGTGGATTTACCAGCACCGGCAAAGCCGATCACGGCGGCAATCTGTTGCGGGGAGGTGATGTGACGAACAGCAGTCCGCTGCTCGTCACTGAGGCCCGAACCCGGCAACATCGCGTCCTGGCGATCAAGCGCGCGATCGACATGGTCTGCTCTCACACCATGGCTGTCTCTGTCTGCCATCCGCAGGGCACTGGCTGCCATGGCATGTTCGATGCCGATCATCTCGCGGGTGGAATAGCGCGCCAGTTCATCGTGTTGTTCGGCTTGCAGTTCAACCAGCTGTGATGACGCCATGACGGTGGCAAATGCCCGCTGGATTGCGTCGGTGTCGTTGATGTAGCGATGGATCGTACGGGCGATATCGTGACGGGTAAACACGCTTTTCTCGTCGGTCAGAAGCCGCAGCACCTCGTCCGGTTTGCGTCTGATGATGACAGCGTTTCGTTTGGCTGCCTGTTCCTCGATCCGGCTTCGCTCAACATCCAGTCCCCGTCGCTGCATCTGGCTGGCATGGACGCCCATATGTTCGGTTGGCTCAATCGACAGGCCACGCTCCAGATGCGAGCGATGATCGACGCGCACATCGAGGCCGGCCCGCAGGAGATGGCGGTTGGCATGCTCTGCAAAAGCCCGCCTGATATCGCGCATCTGCAGGTGCGAGGTGGGCAGATCGCGATCGAGCAGCCATTTGTTCTCGCGCTCGATCAGCGACTTGTCGCCAAGGCCTGTTGGTGTCACCACCCGCGTGGTCATCATCACATGGGCATGGATATTGCGAATGTCGCTTTTGCCCTGGGGCACGTGGATGGCGAAGTCGACGGCTGTGCCATAGCGGTTGGCAAGATCCTGCGCAAAGGCACGCGTCAGCGACAAACGATCGTTGTTGTTCAGCTCATGCGGAAGAGCGATCTCGAACTCGCGGGCCACGCGCGCATCGCAGCGTTTCTCGGCAGCTTCTGCGGCATTCCATAGCGTCGAGCGATCCAGCGCCCACTCAGATTTGATGCCATCTGGAAGCACGATCTCGCAATGATCAACACCCTGCTTGGCGGTAAAGTCATGCACCAGGCCATCGCGCTCGTTCACCAGCAGACTTGCGGTGCGATAGGCGATCGCGGCGACCGCACTGCGGCCACCCCATCTGGAGACAGACTTGCTGCTGAGATGGTAAATCGCCACCTTCACCTGTCCTTTCCCGCCGCGCAAAACGGTTGGGTCACATACGCAGCAACTCGTAAGTGCGCCCTTGTTGCTTTCGACACGGGATGGCTAGCACCAGCAGGACGGGCTGGCGACGTGCAGATCTGCATGTTGCGGGACCTGAGAGATTGGAGTTCGAATAGCCCCAAGGCCAAATCGTCAAAGGAGCAAGCCGTCATGAGAAAGCCGATCGCACAACGCATCAAAGAGCTCGAAGAGCGCAAGCGCAGTTTACAATCGCGGCTGGGCAAACAGGAGCGCGCGCAGGAAACCCGGCGCAAGATATTGCTCGGTTCGTTTCTGCTGGAGCGGCTAGCGCAGAATGGCGATACCAACGAGCATAACGATCTGAAGCGATGGCTTGGAACCCAACTCCCGGGATTTCTCAGTCGTGATGCCGATCGTGCATTGTTTGCAGATCTGCTGGGCGGATGTTGCCGTGCACGTCAGTTTCTGTGTCCTGATGTTTACCATTCCTGGACTGGCTCTGTTGCGGGCCTATGGCAGCGGCAAGGGCTGGGAACCGTGGATCTCGGCAAGCGGGGTGGAGGTGTCTTGGATGATGACACCGGCCAATTTCCTTCACGGTCTGCTGGCTTGGTGTCTGTCGATCCTGATTGGTGGCCATGTCATCATGGCGCTCGTGCACCAGTTGAAGTGGAAGGACGAAACGCTTGGTCGCATGACGGGGAGGCTAGACAAAAGCGGAGGGACTGGTGAGCGACCGCTGAAGCTTGCGACACCCAATCCAGCACCGAAGCAGGCACCGAAACAGCGTCGTGGTTGAAAGCTGACGGATCGCAGCGGAAGCCTTTGTTTGATGTGTCTCAACGCTCTATCGGGATTTCTTGCAATTGTTGTTTTGGTTGAACTGTGTAAGGTTCTCCAGTACCACCTTTAAGAGAGTCGATCACTACCACGAGCCATTCAGAACCTGCTGCCATGATGAAGTCTTCCCTCGATCATATCCCGCCCCGCCAGAAACGCGAGCTTGCCCGTGCGCTGGAGATCCTGCACGAGGAGTTCGAGGATGCGCTGGGCGAGGGAACATCCGACTTCAAGAAGCGTGGACGCATTCTCAAAATCATTCTGTTCGGCTCCTATGCCCGCGGGACCTTTGTCGACGAACCGCACACGATGAAGGGCTACCGCTCGGACTTCGATATTCTGGTTATCGTCAACAATCGCAAGCTGACCGACTTTGCCGAATACTGGTATAAGGCAGCCGACCGGTTGATCCGCGATAGCTTTATCGAAACGCCGACCCAGTTCATCGTTCACTCACGTCGTGAGGTGAACACGCAGCTGAAGGAAGGTCATTACTTCTTTTCGGACATCCGCAAGGAAGGTATCGTCCTTTACGAGCTGGACGACGAGCCACTGGCGGAGCCGAAGCCGCTGACTGCGGAAGAGCGGTTGAGGGTGGCGAGAGAGCATTTTGAAGACCGTTACGAGTTAGCGATTTCTTTTCTCCAAGGGGGCCAAGACTACCAAAGACGCAAGAATCTCCGATTGGGCGCATTCATGGTTCATCAGTGCCTTGAACAAGCCTATAGCTGTGTTCTCCTGACAAAAACAAACTACGGACCTGCATCGCACAACATCAAGTTTCTGCGTTCCCTTGCGGAAGAGCAGGATCTCCGCTTGGTCGAAGCCTTTCCGCGCGACCAACACCGCGAGCGGGCCTGGTTCAACACGATCAACGAGGCCTATGTGAAGGCAAGGTATTCGAAGCATTTCGAGATCAGCGAAGAGGCGCTTGTCTGGCTTGGAGAACGGACCGCGCATCTGCTGGAACGGGTCAAACAGGTTTGCGAAGAGCATCTGACAAAACTCGCAGAGAATGCGAATGAAAAAGCGTCTCAAACGAGTGGATAGTCATCGGCGCTCTAAACGCGTCAGCTGCTTTGCAGAAATGGCAATCCCTGACGACGCGCCGGTGCTTGCCATCTTCCTCTGAGCTTCCTGATTGTCGCCACATCAATCTCCGTTTGCGATCGACATGACGCGTAGGATGCCCCGTTGAGGAGGCCAAGGATAATTCCGGCACGCCCGCCTTGGCCAGAAGAACCAGACAGTTTAACGTTGGCGCGAAACAAATCGAAGACGACGCATGGCAGCCAAGACAACACTCAACGCGAAGAACCTCGAGGCACTCGGCGCACAAAGGCTTGCCGAGCTTCTCATTGAGATCAGCACCGGCAGCGCCGCACACAAGCGTCGTCTCCGGATGGAGATCGCAGCAGGCAACCACAGCAGCGCTGATGTTTCCAGAGAGGTCCGGAAGAGGCTTTCCAGTATCATGCGTGCCCGCACATTCATCGATTGGCGCAAGGTCAAGGCAATGAAGACGGACCTGGAGACCCAGCGCAAGACGATCATCGATACCGTTGCGCTGCACGATCCAGTTGAAGCCTTCGAACTGATCTGGCAGTTCCTGGCTGTCGCGGATCCGCTGTTTGGACGTTCAGACGACGGGAGTGGCTCGTTAATCCAAAGCTTCCATCAGGCATGCAATGATGCCGGGGCGATCGCCAAGGCTGCGAATATCGACATCGACGTGCTGGCCGAAAAGATATTCAAGGCATTGCAGGACAACGGCTATGGTCAGTTTGACCGGTTGATCACTGCCATGATCCCAGCGCTGGAGAATGATGGCCTTAGGCACCTCAGAGCGCTCTTTGTGACCTGGTCGAAAGAACCAAAAGAGAAGGCTCGCAAGACGGACCGGACAGTCATCAGCTGGAGCAGTGCTGGCGCGATTTATGAGGAGGTTTATGGCAACCACAACGACCTCACTATCCGTATCGCTCTCCAAGAAATCGCTGACGCCTTGGGTGACGTAGATGCCTATATCGCACAACAGCCTGAAAAGACACACGCGGCGCCTATGGTTGCAGCAGACATCGCCCACCGCCTCGTGTCAGCGGGACGAGCCGAAGAAGCGTTAAAGGCGCTCGACAAAGTCGACACGAACGGACGAACGGATGTCCCATTCGAGTGGGAGTTGGCCCGCATTGAGGTTCTGGAAGCACTCGGACGTGGTGAAGAAGCCCAGGCATTCCGGTGGAGGTGTTTTGAGCAGTCGTTGCACGATGAGCATCTGCGCGCCTATGTCCGACGCCTGCCTGACTTCGATGACATCGAGGCGGAGGCGAAGGCGTTCGGCTACGCCCAGGCATTCCCGAACGTCCATCGTGCTCTGCACTTCTTCCTGCGCTGGCCGTCGCCAGCAGAGGCGGCAAACCTGGTAATGAAGCGAGAGGCGGAGCTGGATGGGGATCTCTATGGACTGATGACGGCAGTTGCAGACGCGCTTTCCGCGAAACACCCGCTAGCAGCGACCGTTGTCCTTCGATCCATGATCGACTTCACTCTGAGGAGTGGCCGGTCGAGCCGATACAAGCACGCCGCACGACACCTTGCAGAATGCCGATCGCTGGCGAGCCAGATAAAGGACTTTGGGAGCATACAGTCGAATGATGCGTATGTAGCTGACCTGAAACGAGAGCACGGGCGGAAGTCAGGTTTCTGGAGCCTGGCGCAGTGATTTTCACCTGCGCTTGCCAGCACCCTCTCAGTTTCCGGATCGTTCGCCACATGCGATGGGAAGAGGTGAGCTTTGAGAATACGCTCTGGACGGTACCAGCATCCCGGATGAAGGCAAAAGTCGCCCACAGGGTACCACTCTCACCTCGGGCAATTGAGATACTGGAATTGGCACTGTCACTATCGGAAACGGGTGAAGGTCTTGTGTTTCCATCCCGCAAGGAGACGCCAATCAGCGATATGACCCTGACCAAGTTTCCTATTCTCAGTTCATTAGCCAAGATGGAGATACAAGACGCGACGAGCACGTCCTAATGTTTGCACCCGGCGAAATTTCAAACCCAGTGACCGACGAAGAGGGATTCGACAGGTTTGAGTACCGTTGCAATCATGGGGACACAGGCCCCAATACCTACCAAGGCGTCAGTGGTGGAGGGGTCTGGGTGTTCGATGGTGACAATAGCGCATTATTGCCCCTGCTTGCCGGGATCGCCTACTACCAATCGGATGCACAGCAAAGCGGAGAACGAGTGATCCATTGCGCTGGCGCGAAATCGATTTACGCCAAAGCTCTTCAAGCAGCCGCTCAACGCTGGGAATAGCAGGATCGGGACGGGGCGCTAGGAGGTAAGCTGCGCACATGAAAAGATGCGCAGACGATCCCAGCCCGAAACCTTGTTATCACTGGCGTGAAACATGGCCGGGAGAATGTCATGAAGATTATCATGGCTGGGACAGCGCCCGCGCTTTCCCGTGTCAGGCTGCTTCCAGTTTCCTGATGTTAGCAAGCCCGCTCAAGCAAGTCTGCGGTGATCCTGTGATTGTTCAGACGAAACGCTGCTATTGCGACAATCGCCGTTCGTCGTCGATCAACGTCAGGCGAGTTGGGGCTGATCCTCGCCATGTCCAGAGGACGATATTGAGGTCGGCATCGGTGGCGCCTGGAGCAAAGCTCCTGACGACCAGGCCGCAGAAGCCTGCGCTCTTCAAATCGCGCGCCAGCCGCTGTGTCGGGGCTTGACCGAGAACTTTCATATCGTCGCGCCAAGTTGTCGCGCCAAGATCTTGAAGGTTGATGCCATGGTCCTGCAGCGCGTTCGCGTCACGCGTATCGAACAAAGGCTCGAGATCGGCCTCATAGGAGACAAGAGTGGTTGGCTGTAGGCTTCCTGCCTGATTTGCTTCCCTCAGTGCCGTCATGATGGTCAATGAGGTATAAAGTGCGGGCGTGCCCCTGGGGTTAAATCTGCCGCCGTAAAGCTCTGCACCTCGTCCGGAGAGCGGTTCGCGAGCGTAGACGGGGTTGAGTGCTCGATAGAGCTTACCTTTGTACTGCATCGGTAATGTCAGGCATGCACGCCAGCATCGATGGCATCGATATAGTCGAGCACTTCGTCAGCGCGTCCATCTCGAACAAGCTGCATTGCGGTTTGCCCGGAAAAGCCAGAGAGAGGTTCTGAGCGATACCAGGCGTATGCCATGAGCGCGGATCCGAAGCGGGTCTCAACTTTATTGACGACTTCGATCATTTCGCGCAGCCGCCGCTGTGTCTTGTCGGATCTGATACGCTCTTTGCGCTGGACTGCATCCTTGCCAAGTCCAGCACTACGGGCGATGTCGTCGCTTGTCGTGTGAAAAACGTCAGCGATTTTTCTTGGCGCAAACAGGCCATTGTCAGCGTATTGAGCAAGAGCCATTTGAGATACCCATCGATAATAACGTTAATTATGACGCAATATAGCGTCAATATAATTGTCTTTCAAGTGTTAAGCTCTGTCCAGTTCGGATGAGTGCTGCGCGCATCTGATGAGAGTAGGATAGTCTTCGAGGTTTTCTCCCGGCCACGTTTCGCGCCAACGGTAGCGCGCCGGGCCGGGGTCGTCGTGATACTTGTCAACTATAAACCGTTCACTTTCCTCAAATCGTCGTTGAGGCGCGATTGCCAACCCCTGCCCGTTTCCTTGTAGTGCTTGACGAGATCGGGGTCGAGGCGGATCGTCACGGGCGTTTTGGTGCTATCTGCTGGCGGTCTGCCTCGACGGGACATTTCCCGGTTGATGCTTTTGGCTAGTTCGGGAAAAGCTTCGCGAAAAGGCTTTGCCTGCGCGATCTCCTCGTCGGTGGCTTCCGGTGCGTCAGGATCGGCGGCGATCATCCGTTGCACTTCGGCTTCTTCTTCGTTTGATAGCGGACGTTTTGACGCGAATTTGACTGTCATGACAGCTTCCTTTCCTTGTTGCTGGCTGGGCGCATTGAGATGACAGAAAGAGCTTGCGATCCCAGGGGGCGGAAAACGACCGCGATGATGGTGCGGCCCTGAAACTCACCTATTGCCATGAAGCGTTCGGCCTTGGTTGGAAGGACGATAGAGGTCGCGAAGAACTCGATTGTCAGGTCCGCGAAATCGAGATTGTGTTTCTCGATGTTGGCCAGCCGCTTTGTTTCGTCGTAAGTGATTTTCATATACTGTACGTACAATAATGAACTGGACGTTGCAAGAATTATCGTACGTACAAAAAAACATTCTGTTTGATCCGGGCGGTTTAAGGGGCTCTTTGATACTAAATTTCTATGCGTTTTCTTGAGCAGTTTCCGGTCGCACTCTTTGCCACTGCGGCGGTAAAAAGCGCCGCAGTGGCATACGATCTTACTTTTTCGTCCGGACCAGGCGGTGAGCACAGCGCGCAATAGCAGGGGAAGGTAGAACCCCCGGCATGTCTCACCTTTTGACGGTCTCCAGAGGGGCGTCGATCCCGGATCAAGGTGCCAGGGAGGTTATAGAGCAGGTTCGAGCGGCAGTAGACCGGTGGCCGCAATTTGCTGAAGACGTTCGGCTATCCAGATCCCGTACTGTTGAACTCGACAAATTCCTGAATGGCAATCGGCTGGCTGATCAAAAGCGATGAGGCACAGAGTTGGGGACATGTTTCCTATGTGTGATCCGGTGATTGTTAAGATGGCGGCGTTGGCGATCAGAGGGCGACCGTTTGCCTCTGTAGGTGATTGGTGGCGGAAGAGCCTCATGGGCCTGTGCAAGCGTTTCAAGCCATTCGGCCAGGCCGGCAGGGACGGCGTCATGCCCGCTTCCAGGGCCTCGATCCACGAAAGTTCACATTGCAGAGCGGACGCGATATTATTGGCGTCCAGCGGATGACCCGCAGCATTGATTAAAGCGGTCTGGCGACATGGTGTTTTCATTGCCCCTGTAATATCGAGCGATGTTCGGCTGGTCTTGTGAGAGTCATCGATTTGCAACCTTTGGAAGATGCGTGCCCACGCGCCTTCGGGTATATTTTCTATTTAATTGTTAATTTTACATAAATGACTATATTTATACTCTACGTAAGGAATATTTTTCCACTGGTGGCCCAGGTAAAGACGCGGGCTTAAAAGTATATAATCATTATCCTGAAGAGGTGCGTTTATATATAATATCTTTGATCGGTGTGCGGTTTTTGGATGGAGGAGCGTGTAAAAATCGCGGGCCATCAGCAATGAATTTAGAAAGATCTCGCATTTATATAGACAGTTATAGTTTTTATAGATTTTTCGATTTGATCTAGGGGAGGTTTGCGAGTGAATAGGAGGGTTTGGTGGATTAAGTGGTGATCTAGTTGGCTGTTTGCGATTACAATAACAGTATCATGATACTGTTATTGTAATCGCAAACAGCCAACTAGATCACCACTTAATCCACCAAACCCCTCCTATTC
>NZ_FMUD01000071.1:2500-5576 GCF_900100825.1 Agrobacterium sp. DSM 25558
ACCGGATGATATCTCGAGAAGCTGGTCTTAATGATACGGCCTCGAAGTGCACCGGCGTGCCTTCAAGAGGACTGTATCGACACGTCGATGTCATCAAGAAATGGCTTGATTGTAAAAGGTAATCAGGCTTTTGCCGGTTCTACTGTTTCCGAAGGGTTGCAGTATGGCCAGATTTGGAACCCCTTTGAGCGCAAGCGAAAAGGATAGGAATTCCAAATCAAGCAAATATGGATGAGCATAGACAATGAGAACGAAGAAGTGAATTAAGGGCATTTGGTGGATGCCTTGGCATGCACAGGCGAAGAAGGACGTGATACGCTGCGATAAGCCGTGGGGAGCTGCGAATAAGCTTTGATCCATGGATTTCCGAATGGGGGAACCCACCTTAAATGCTTGGAGAATCTAAGTTGTGCTTCGGTACGGCTTAGGTTTCCAAGCATTGTAATAAGGTATCTGCATCTGAATACATAGGGTGTAAGAAGCGAACTCAGGGAACTGAAACATCTAAGTACCTGAAGGAAAGGACATCAACCGAGACTCCGTAAGTAGTGGCGAGCGAACGCGGACCAGGCCAGTGGCAATGAGGAATAAAGTGGAACACTTTGGAAAAGGTGGCCATAGCGGGTGATAGCCCCGTACACGTAGAACACTCATTGTCCTTGAGTAGGGCGGGACACGTGAAATCCTGTCTGAACATGGGGAGACCACTCTCCAAGCCTAAGTACTCGTGCATGACCGATAGCGAACAAGTACCGTGAGGGAAAGGTGAAAAGCACCCCGACGAGGGGAGTGAAATAGAACCTGAAACCGGATGCCTACAAGCAGTCGGAGCTCGAAAGAGTGACGGCGTACCTTTTGTATAATGGGTCAACGACTTAGTGTAGCAAGCAAGCTTAAGCCGGTAGGTGTAGGCGTAGCGAAAGCGAGTCTGAATAGGGCGTTTAGTTTGTTGCATTAGACCCGAAACCGAGTGATCTAGCCATGAGCAGGCTGAAGGTTGGGTAACACCAACTGGAGGGCCGAACCCATATCTGTTGCAATAGATTGGGATGACTTGTGGCTAGGGGTGAAAGGCCAATCAAACTCGGAAATAGCTGGTTCTCCGCGAAAACTATTTAGGTAGTGCGTCGATCGAATACCCTCGGGGGTAGAGCACTGGATGGGCTATGGGGACTCACCGTCTTACTGATCCTAACCAAACTCCGAATACCGAGGAGTACTAATCGGCAGACACACGGCGGGTGCTAACGTCCGTCGTGAAGAGGGCAACAACCCTGACCTCCAGCTAAGGTCCCCAAGTCATGGCTAAGTGGGAAAGGATGTGAGGATCCCAAAACAACCAGGATGTTGGCTTAGAAGCAGCCATCATTTAAAGAAAGCGTAACAGCTCACTGGTCTAAATAAGGGTCTTTGCGCCGAAAATGTAACGGGGCTAAAGCCATGCACCGAAGCTGAGGATAAGACAGTCGTAGTGGCTGTTTTGTGGTAGCGGAGCGTTCCGTAAGTCTGTGAAGGGGGACCCGTGAGGGCCCCTGGAGATATCGGAAGTGCGAATGTTGACATGAGTAACGATAAAGGGAGTGAGAGACTCCCTCGCCGAAAGACCAAGGGTTCCTGCTTAAAGTTAATCTGAGCAGGGTTAGCCGGCCCCTAAGACGAGGCGGACACGCGTAGTCGATGGGAACCACGTTAATATTCGTGGGCCTGGTGGTAGTGACGGATCTCGTGTGTTGTACATTCTTATTGGATTGAATGTGCGGCGAAGAGGTTCCAGGAAATAGCTCCACCGTATAGACCGTACCCGAAACCGACACAGGTGGTCAGGTAGAGTATACCAAGGCGCTTGAGAGAACTATGTTGAAGGAACTCGGCAAATTGCACGCGTAACTTCGGAAGAAGCGTGACCCCATGTTAGGCAACTAGTATGGGGTGGCACAGACCAGGGGGTAGCGACTGTTTATCAAAAACACAGGGCTCTGCGAAGTAGCAATACGACGTATAGGGTCTGACGCCTGCCCGGTGCTGGAAGGTTAAAGGGAGGGGTGCAAGCTCTGAACTGAAGCCCCAGTAAACGGCGGCCGTAACTATAACGGTCCTAAGGTAGCGAAATTCCTTGTCGGGTAAGTTCCGACCTGCACGAATGGCGTAACGACTTCCCCGCTGTCTCCAACATAGACTCAGTGAAATTGAATTCCCCGTGAAGATGCGGGGTTCCTGCGGTCAGACGGAAAGACCCCGTGCACCTTTACTATAGCTTTACACTGGCATTCGCCAAGGCATGTGTAGGATAGGTGGTAGGCTTTGAAGCGGGGACGCCAGTTCTCGTGGAGCCATCCTTGAAATACCACCCTTATCTTCGTGGATGTCTAACCGCGGTCCGTTATCCGGATCCGGGACAGTGTATGGTGGGTAGTTTGACTGGGGCGGTCGCCTCCGAAAGAGTAACGGAGGCGCGCGATGGTGGGCTCAGACCGGTCGGAAATCGGTCGTCGAGTGCAATGGCATAAGCCCGCCTGACTGCGAGACTGACAAGTCGAGCAGAGACGAAAGTCGGTCATAGTGATCCGGTGGTCCCGTGTGGAAGGGCCATCGCTCAACGGATAAAAGGTACGCCGGGGATAACAGGCTGATGACCCCCAAGAGTCCATATCGACGGGGTTGTTTGGCACCTCGATGTCGACTCATCGCATCCTGGGGCTGGAGCAGGTCCCAAGGGTATGGCTGTTCGCCATTTAAAGCGGTACGTGAGTTGGGTTCAGAACGTCGTGAGACAGTTCGGTCCCTATCTGCCGTGGGTGTAGGAATATTGACAGGATCTGTCCCTAGTACGAGAGGACCGGGATGGACGTATCTCTGGTGGATCTGTTGTCCTGCCAAGGGCATAGCAGAGTAGCTATATACGGAATGGATAACCGCTGAAGGCATCTAAGCGGGAAACCAACCTGAAAACGAGTGTTCCCTATCAGAGCCGTGGAAGACGACCACGTTGATAGGACGGGTGTGGAAGTGCAGCAATGCATGAAGCTTACCGTTACTAATAGCTCGATCGACTTCTTCGTTCCCATTGATTATGTTC
>NZ_FMUD01000062.1:0-9974 GCF_900100825.1 Agrobacterium sp. DSM 25558
CCGAAGGCCAGGACGTTGCTGGCGGACAAGGGCTATGACGCCGACTGGTTTCGCGCTGCCTTAGCCGAGCGCAAGATCGACGCCTGCATCCCTTCAAGGTCCAACCGGAAAGTGCCCGTCCCGCACGATCCTGTTCTCTACAGGAAACGCCACAAAATCGAGAACATGTTCGGCAAGCTAAAGGACTGGAGGCGCATCCACACACGTTACGATCGCTGCGCACATACCTTCTTCTCAAGCATTTGCATCGCCGCCGCTGTTATCTTCTGGCTCTGATTTTATGAGTCCTGAGCCTAGGTTTCGGGGTGCTCAACCCTCACCATATCCGGCTGAGGGCGCGGCTGCGAAACGCCGGTGTTGAGCGTGCTTTCAGGTCATCAGGAACACGGGATATCCGGCTCGTGACCAAACTCCACCGCGTGTGAGATAGCGCCGCCCAAGCGCGAATGAAATAATTTACGAAATGCTTATTTTTTTATCGACTACTGAGTGGCGTTAATTCATAGCTTGTCCGCCTTGGGCATACCTTTTCCGTGGATATCAAGAGAGTTATAATGAAAGTCGCTGTAGTTCATGACTGGCTTCCTGTTTTCAGCGGTGCAGAGCAAGTATTGTCAGCAATAATGCAAAGCACCGGTCCCAGTGATCTTTACACATTATTCAATTTCCTTAATGATAGTGACTTGGAGAAAATCGGCGCGCGTGAAATTTTTACGAGTTATCTTGACCGGTTACCCTTCAGAGAGAATTACTACCGGTACACATTTCCGTTTTGCCCCTCTGCGATAGAGAGCTTCGATCTGGCGGAATATGATCTGGTTCTGTCGTCCAGCGCCGCCTTTGCCAAAGGTGTGATCGTTCACCCCCATCAACGCCATATAGCCTATGTGCATACCGCCGTGCGCTATGCCTGGGACCAGACATTCGAATATATGCGGCGAACATCCATGTCCAAGCTGCCGTTTGGCCCGATTTTGCGACAATCACTCCATAAGCTTCGCATTTGGGATTACAGATCCGCGCAGGGGGCGGATGTGTTGCTCGCCAACTCTTCTGTCGTTCAACGGCGCATAGAGCAAATTTACGGACGTCGTTCCTACGTCCTGCATCCTCCCGTCGATGTGGACAGCTTCCCGATGCAAGCCGAAAAGGATGATTATTACGTCTGCGCCTCGCGGCTCGTTCCCTACAAGCGTTTTGATCTTGTCGTCGATGCGTTCAAAGATATGCCGAACCGTAAACTGATTGTTTGCGGAGATGGCCCTGAACTAAACCGGCTCAAGGAGCGCGCGGGACCAAACGTCTCATTCGCGGGTCACTTGCCCCGTGCCGAACTCATCAAGACGATTAGCGAAGCAAAAGCCTTTATTTTCCCAGCCTACGAAGATTTCGGCATCGTCATGGCGGAAGCCTTGTCTTCCGGAACCCCGGTTATTGCCTACACGCGCGGAGGAGCCCAAGACATCGTCGTGCCCCACGGCGAGCGCGATGCGACCGGCGTGCTCTTTCCAACACAAACCGCAAAAGCAATTGTCGATGCGGTCGACACGTTCGAAAGCGCCCATTGCGCGTTTTCACCAGAAGCATGCCACGCCCGCGCCAACCTCTTCGCTTCCCATAATTTCAACCGCAAACTCGACCAGTTCATTGCGTCGACAATGGACAAGAATTTTTCGCGCGACGATTTAATGACGGTCGAGTAAGTTAGCAAACGTTGATTTGAGATGATCGGGGAGTGTTGAGGGCGCTAAGCCCCAATACCGACCGACAACTTATGAGAATGCCCGCGAGACTAGCTAAGAGGGGTATCACCACCCATAACAACATATTTGTTGCAGAGGAAAAATGGTGCCCGAAGGCGGATTTGAACCACCGACACGCGGATTTTCAATCCGCTGCTCTACCAACTGAGCTATTCGGGCACTACAGGCTCGTGACGAACCATCGCTTTTGGTAAGCGCCGGAGAAGCATTCTGCCCCGGAAGTGAGCGGGGTTATAACATCTTGTTCGGCCATGGCAAGCGCCTGCTGCAACTTTTTTGACAGTTTTTTGGCGGCGCTTGTGGATGGCGTAGAGATGCTCCTCATTGCAGCGAATGTCCAACGTGAAGCGTCAGGTTTAGTCAGGGCACAGCTCACATAGGCAGTTCGCCCGGCTCCGTTATTTCGATCCTGCAGTCAGCCCTAGAGCGAAGGGTACTGCCGCAACCAGCAGTGCCATGATCGGCGAAGATGCAAAGATGCGTCCCGCCAGTGAGGTGATCGCGACGGAGCGGACGACTGGAAGCCAGTTGGCGATATCGCCGCTGTGACGTTGATGGGATGAGGTCGGCTGCGATACATTGGAGCGCGCGATCTGGAGCTTTTCCACCTGTTTGCGAATGGCATCCATCTCGTGGCGGAGCTCTTGTACCTCTTTGCGCAACGACGCATCGATCGCGGCTTTCTCCGGCGGCTTGGCGCGGCCAGCGGGCTTGCTTGTTGCTGTTGGCTTCACATCATCATCCAGTTGAGAAAGTTCGTCTTCAAGGTCTGACGGCTTGTCGAACCCATGGGAACGTATCGGCGCCCTCATGCAATTTTCCTCTCATGTGCAGTTCTGGCCGCAAGAGTTGCGGCCAGATCGTGGATGAATTGCAAACGCAGAAGGACACAAAAGGATGCAGTGTTTTGTTCTTGACCTGAAGTGGAAGACCAAAACCCGCCGAAAAGCTTACTTCGCTGGCTTCAGAGATTTTAGAATGCCGACCAGTTCCTTGCTGTGTGCATCCTGCGTGGCTTTTGTACCCCAGTAGGTCACGACCAGCATTTTACCTTCCTTGGGAGATGCAAAGCCAAGCGAGACCTCGACCGGACCATCGGCATCCTTACCGTCAAACTCGATGCTACCGAATGTCATGCCGTTGATTTCGACATCACCGGAATCGGACTTGGTCTTTTCATCGATGGTCACGCCGTTATCGGTGAGAAATTTGATGGCGTCTTCGATGACCTTGTCCATGTTCTCGTCAGTGGCGACATCTATCGAAAAATAGATGGCGGCGTCAGGCGAGGTCGCCTCGATGCCTGAAATGGTTTCCTTGGGTTCCCAGTCATCCGGGATTTTTACGGAGGCGATGGGCGCGTCGCTCGGAAATTTCAGTGTTTCGGCCTGGGCAAAAAATGGAGCGAGCACGATGGCGGCGGCGAGAATAATTCTTTTCATGGGAAATCCTTTGGGTTGAGGCGCGCTTTAACCGACAGCAAAGGTGCCTCAGCCATTGCCAAAATGGATATAAAATAAAAATACAGCTTTATGAAACCAAATAATTGCAAGTAATGAAGAATGATATTGAGACGGTTAATGGGCGGCCTCAAATTCCTTTATGTAAAATATCATAATTTTTGCTCTAACGGTCTCAACCCAAAGAATTACACATTTATTGCGCACGTATTTTTTGTCGAAAATCGGTTGCGTCGATGTATAGATTTACAATCTCATAACAATCGAGCCATGGTCTGGCGGATACCGTCATAGGTTTTTAACAACCCTCGTATAAAAAAACAGGCCCCGAAGGGCCTGTCGTCGTTTGATTGATCTTCATGCCGCCTTTGCGGCACTGCCATATGGATCGAACCGCCCGTAGAAGGTCTCGTCCTTTGCGGCCATGTCCTTAAGCAATGGGGTCGGTGCGAAGTGCGGACCGTAGCTCTGGCTCAGTTTCTCGGCCAGTTCCACGAAGGTCTTTACGCCCATGCCATCGATGTAGGATAGCGCACCACCGGTGTAGGGCGCAAAGCCGAAGCCGAGGATGGAGCCGACATCGGCTTCGCGCGGATCGGTGACGATGCCTTCTTCGACCGTGCGAGCAGCCTCCAACGCGATGGTAACGAGGAAGCGCTGTTTCAGCACGTCCATGTCGACATCCTCAGGCTTCTTCTGCGCGTAGAGGTCCTTCAGGCCGGGCCAGAGGGACTTCTTGGCGGGCTTGGCCGGATAATCGTAAAAACCCTTGGCATTCTTGCGGCCAAAGCGGCCCTCGCCTTCCACCATCTTCTTGACCAGATCCATGTGTCGCGGATCGACCGCCTTTTCGCCTAGATCGGCAACGGTGGCCTTGAGGATCTTGTAGGAGAGGTCGATGGCGACTTCATCGTTCAGCGCCAGCGGACCGACCGGCATGCCGGCGAATTTCGCGGCATTTTCGATCATGGCCGCAGGCACGCCTTCGATCAGCATATCATAGCTTTCGGCCATGTAACGCAGCACGCAGCGATTGACGAAGAAGCCGCGGGTGTCGTTGACGACGATCGGTGTCTTCTTGATCTTGGCGACGTAATCCAGCGCCACGGCCAGCGCCTTATCGCCGGTTTCCTTGCCGAGAATGACTTCCGTCAGCATCATCTTTTCGACTGGCGAGAAGAAGTGGATGCCGATGAAATCCGTTGGGCGCTTGGAATTCTGCGCAAGACCGGTGATGGGCAGGGTGGAGGTGTTGGAAGCGAAAATTGCACCTTCCGGCAGCACGGCTTCCACCGCTTCGATCACGGCCTTCTTCACGTCGCGGTCTTCAAACACGGCTTCGATGACGAGGTTTGCGGTTTTCAGCGAAGCATAATCGGAGCTTGGCGTGATGCGGGCGAGGATGGCGGCACCCTCCTCCTGCGTCATACGGCCTTTTCCGACGCTGTCTTTCACTAGACCTTCGCAGGTGATCTTGCCCTTGGCAGCGGCTTCGTCATCTCGGTCGATCAGCGTGACATCAAGACCGGCAACGGCGGTAACGTAAGCGATAGACGCGCCCATGAAGCCCGCGCCGACGACGCCGACATGCTTCAGATCGCTCTTGGGCTGGCCAGCGGGACGGCGCGCGCCCTTGCCCAGTTCCTGCATGGAAATGAACAGCGAGCGGATCATCGCAAACGCTTCTTTCGAGCGCAGGATTTCCGTGAAATAGCGCTGCTCTACCTTCAAGGCAGTGTCGAAGGGTAATTGCAGACCTTCGTAAACGCATTTGAGAATGGCGAGCGCTGCCGGATAATTGCCCGCGCTTTCACGGCGCAGAATGGCTGGAGCGGCAGGCCACAGCTGAGCCGCAGCGGGTGTCCAGATGCCGCCACCGGGAGCCTTGAAGCCCTTCTCATCCCAGGGAGCAACGGGTTTCAGGCCGTCCTTGATCATCTGCTTGGCAGCGGGGATAAGTTGATCCGGCTCCACCACCTGGTGCACGAGGTTCATGGACTTGGCGCGGCTGGCCGTCAGCGACTGGCCGGTCGTCATCATCTGGAGGGCAGATTGCGCATCCGTGAGGCGCGAAACGCGCTGCGTACCGCCGGCACCGGGGAAAATGCCGACCTTGATTTCCGGCAGCGCCAGCTTGACGCTCTTGGCGTTGGAGGCCACACGGCCATGGCAGGCCAGAGACAGTTCCAGCGCGCCACCCATGCAGGTGCCGTTGATGGCGGAAACCCATGGCTTGCCGTTGGTCTCGATCTTGCGGAACAGGCCATTCATCTTGCCGACGAGATCGAACAGCTTCTTGGACGCTTCATCCGGGTTCTTGGCCTTCTCTTCATTGTAGAAGGAGAACATGGACTTGATCATCGACAGGTCCGCGCCGCCGGAAAAGCTGCTCTTGCCTGACGTGAAGACCACGCCCTTGACGGCCGCATCTGCAACGGTTGCGTCAACGATAGCGTTCAGCTCTTCCATGACCTCCGCCGTAAAGACGTTCATGGATTTTTCCGGCATATCCCAGGTGACAAGGGCAATGCCGTCTGCGTCTGTTTCGACGGTGAAATTGGTGTAAGTGCTCATATTGGGATTCCTCTTCCCTGAATTTCTTGTGCTAACCGAAGACGCCGAGCAGGTAGCAAAGCAGAACGACAAGCAGAGCAAGAACGATAATCAGTCCTCGCCCCTCTGCTTTCATCCGTGCGTGGCTTTGGGCAGGCGCAACGCGACCGGCTGCTTCAGCAGCCTCGGCCATGTCCTTGTCGAGCCTCTTCTGGAAGTGGCGCTTTGTCTCGTTTTGATAGCCCGCCATGCTCGTCGCCTCAATCAAACCCGCTCGATAACCGTTGCCGTGCCCATGCCCGCACCGATGCAAAGCGTGACCAGTGCGGTGTTGAGATCGCGGCGTTCCAGCTCGTCCAGAACTGTGCCCAGGATCATCGCGCCGGTGGCACCCAGCGGGTGGCCCATGGCAATCGCGCCGCCGTTGACGTTCATCTTGTCGTGGCTGATGTCAAAGGCCTGGAGATAACGCAGCACGACAGCGGCGAAGGCTTCGTTGAGTTCGAAAAGGTCGATATCGGCAATCGACATGCCGGTCTTGGCCAGAAGCTTTTCGGTGACGTCGACGGGGCCGGTCAGCATCAGCGCCGGGTCGGAGCCGATATTGGCAAAGGAGCGGATGCGGGCGCGGGGTTTCAGACCCATGCTCTCGCCGCCAGCCTTGGAGCCAACCAGAACGGCAGCAGCACCATCGACGATGCCGGATGAGTTGCCCGCATGGTGAACATAGTTGATGCGCTCCACTTCCGGGTGGGCCATGATGCCGACGGCCTCGAAGCCGCCCATTTCGCCTGGCATCTGGAAGGATGCGTTGAGCGGTGCGAGCGCCTGCATATCCGTGCCGGGGCGCATATGCTCGTCGCGATCCAGAATGGTGATGCCGTTCTGGTCTTTGACCGGGATCACGGAGTTCTTGAAGTAACCATTTTCCCAGGCGTGCGCAGCGCGCTTCTGGCTTTCGACGGCAAAGGCATCCACGTCATCGCGGCTGAAGCCGTATTTGGTGGCGATCAAATCGGCGGACACGCCCTGCGGCATGAAATACGCAGGAAAGCTGACGGATGGGTCCATGTACCAGGCACCGCCGGACATGCCCATGCCGACACGCGACATGCTCTCCACGCCGCCCGCGATGACGATTTCATCGGCACCGGCGGCAATCTTTCCGGCTGCGAAATTGATGGCATCGAGACCCGACGCGCAGAAGCGCGAAATCTGCATGCCCGGTGCCTTGGTGGAGTAACCCGCCTCGAAAGCCGCACCCTTGGCGATCACGGCACCAGCATCCATGACCGGATCGACGCAGCCCATGATGATGTCATCGACGGTTGAGGTATCAAGCCCGTTGCGGTCGCGGATCGCTTCCAGCGTCTTGGCGGCGAGGCGAACGGACGGCACTTCGTGCAGCGAACCATCCTTCTTGCCGCGTCCGCGCGGGGTGCGGACGTGGTCGTAGATGTATACGTCAGTCATTTCTCATCTCCCTGTCGGCATGTGAATGCCTTCGAAATCTTTGGAGGTCGTGAGTGGACCCCTCACTTGCGATTTCTAGCACTTAGCTAAAGCTAAGATGCTGAAATCGCTTTCTCTCCCACAAGGGGAGAGATAAACACGCCGCGCTCTCCGCGTACTACCTCTCCCCTTGTGGGAGAGGACACAAAATCAAGATCTTAGCAAAGCTAAGTCTTAGATTTTGTTGGTGAGGGGTTTGCCCCTTGCTCCCACCCTCAAAACGCCTCAGCAGCCAATTCCATCATCGTATCGGCACCAGCCTCAATACGAATCTTGCGAACCGCCGTTTCCGGCAGAATGCGCTCCATATAGAACTTCGCCGTGACAAGCTTTGTCTTCAGATACCGCTCATCAGAAGCAGAGCCGGAGGACAGCGCAACCTGTGCAGCCTTTGCCATGCGGGCCTGCATGTAACCCAGCACCACGAGGCCGAAGAGGTGCATGTAGTCGGTGGAACCAGCACCGGCATTGTCGGGCTTCGCCATCGCGTGCTGCATGAACCACATGGTGGCGGCTTGCAAATCGTTCAGACCCTTCTTGAGACCCTTGGTGTAGAGCGAAAGGCTCTCATCGCCACGGTTTTCCTCGCAGAAATCACCGATTTCCTTGAACAGCGCCATGACGGCGCGGCCACCATTGAGGCCGAGCTTGCGGCCAACGAGGTCCAGCGCCTGAATGCCGTTGGCACCCTCATAGATCATGGTGATGCGGGCATCGCGGACATACTGGCTCATGCCGTGTTCTTCGATGTAACCGTGACCGCCGAACACCTGCTGCGCCATAACGGCGTGGTCGAAGCCCTTGTCGGTCAGCACACCCTTGAGGATTGGCGTCACGAGGCCGAGCAGATCGTCTGCGGCCTGACGCTCCTTCTCGTCGGTCGCGCGGTGGGCGATATCCGATTGCAGTGCAGTCCAGAGCAGGAAGGCGCGGCCTGCTTCATTATATGCCTTGATGGTCATCAGCGTACGGCGAATGTCCGGATGGACGATGATCGGATCGGCCTTCTTATCCGGGGCCTTCGCGCCCGAGAGAGAACGACCCTGAATGCGTTCGCGAGCATATTCGACGGCGTTCTGGTAAGCGATTTCGCCAACCGACAGGCCCTGAAGACCCACGCCAAGACGAGCTTCGTTCATCATCACGAACATGGCCGAGAGGCCCTTGTTCTCTGCACCCAGCAAATAACCTGTCGCATCATCATAATTCATGACGCAGGTGGAGTTGCCGTGGATGCCCATCTTGTGTTCCAGCGCACCACAGATGACTCCGTTGCGCGCACCCAGAGAGCCGTCGTCATTGACGAGGAACTTCGGCACGATGAACAGCGAGATGCCCTTGGTTCCCTCTGGCGCACCTTCGATGCGGGCGATCACCAAATGCAAGATATTGTCGGTCATCGAATGTTCACCCGCGGAGATGAATATCTTCTGACCCGTGATCTTGTAGGAACCGTCCGCCTGCGGCACAGCCTTGGTGCGCAGCAGTCCGAGATCGGTGCCGCAATGCGGCTCTGTCAGGTTCATGGTGCCGGACCATGTTCCCTCCACCATCTTCGGCAGATAGGTCGCCTTCTGCTCATCGGAGCCATGAGCGAGGACAGCGGCAATCGCGCCCTGCGTGAGGCCCGGATACATCATCAGCGAGAGATTGGCGGACGACATATATTCGCCGATGGCCGCATGCAGCGTGTAGGGAAGCCCCTGGCCACCGAATTCCGGCGGCACGGCAAGGCCGATCCAGCCACCCGCACAATATTCGTCATAGGCTTCCTTGAAGCCATCCGGCACGGCAACGGAACCATCGGCGCTGCGCTTACAGCCCTGCTGGTCGCCCGAAAGATTGAGCGGAAACAGGCGCTCTTCGGCGAGTTTTGCCGCCTCGCCCGTAATCGCCTCGATCATGTCGGGAGTTGCATCCTCGAAACCGGGCAAATTGTTATAGCGCTCGATGCCGAGCACATCATTCAGAATGAAAAGCGTATCTTGAACAGGGGCCTTGTAGACAGGCATTACCGATGATCCTCCGCATCGTTTGCCGGACAGATCCGGCGTAAACATGGGGAGCACAATATTTGACGTGCGCGTAAACGTCAAATGACATTTCGCACGATTTTGACGTGTAGTCGGCAAGCTTCGCGCAAGCCAAATATTAAAGAAAGTATTAAAACAGAAATCACTAATTAACGATTTGTTAACCACATTTGGTCAATTGTTCCTGTTCAGGGACCGCGTCGAATCGTGGAGTCACTTTTAATACAAAGACCTTTGTTTCGCTCAGACCATTCGGTCAACGGGTGAAGCAAACAACCGGGCAACGATGAAGCGGGCAGGAAGATGAACGGATTGCGATCGAATTCCCATCGTCAAAACGACAGATCGTCTCTGGACGCGCTCAATCGCACCATTGAAGGACTGGAAGCCCGGATCGAGGATCTGCTGGGTGCAAAGCCCGCTCGTCCCGCCTCCGATACTCACGCCCTCCGGTCTGAAAACGATCGCGCAAGATTTGAACCTGGCGCGGCAAGGCCTTCCCTCAAGCCCCGTTTTGATCCCGTCAACGAAATTCGCCAGCGGCAGCAGGCACTCGATGCCCGTTGGGAACGGCAGCAGGCAGACATGCCGCGCGGCACGGATCTCGCAGCGGAACGCGAGATGGACCGGCGCTATGTCGAGCGCGACTACCG
>NZ_FMUD01000072.1:0-4841 GCF_900100825.1 Agrobacterium sp. DSM 25558
ACGTTTGAACGATTTTAGGTCAATTGTTATTGTTGCCAAAGCCCCGCAGTTCGACTCCCTAAATGACCGTTTTTACGCGTTTAAATAATAGTGTTAGCCTACTCCTGAAATGAATGATTATCCAAAATAAAATGAATATATCGAATACTGAGACCCTAATTGCGACGAATAGGATGTGGCTTCGAGCTCTACATTCCAAACCCTTTTAATGACAGCGATTGCACCAGAGGTCAGCGTTATGAGCAACATCGTATTTCTCAAATTTTCCCAACCAGTCCTTGATGATCCAGTTAGTAACCAAACGGATGAACTGGCACAGCTTATTCAGAAATCTGGCCTGCCGGACATCATGGGCGAGCTCGAAGCCAAACTTGGTGTCATGCTCGGCTATTTGACTGAGTTCCGAAACATCTCCGATGCTGAAATCGGCAGAAAAGACGTCTTGTGAACATAACTCGTGGAGGCCATCTAAAGCGGTCTCGCACCCTTCCTTACCGAAAACGCAATCCGGAAATGACCTCCGTTTTCCCCCAAGCCTTCGGCAGAATGACTTTGCTCTCCGGCCAGCGGTCCATCGGACATCGCGCGAAACACATATCTCATTGGAGAGTCTTATGTTCATAGTCGAGAATGCCAAGGTCGGAACCAAATTGCTGGTATCATCGGGGATCGGTATCCTGCTGATTGCCGGAATGATCGCCAACCAGCAGGTCGCTAGTCTGAAGATTGATGAAGCAAACCAGGTCGTCAATCGTGAGCAGACGATCCTCAATGGCATCGTCAATGCAGAACTGGCGCTTGCCCGGATGCGCTTTGCTGCTCGCGGCATCAGCCTTGCCGAGACGGAAGACGAAGCGGCCCAAGCCTTTTCGGACGCCAAGACAAGCTTTGAGTCTGGCGAGAACGGTCTTAAGCAACCGATCGCTCTGGCGATGATCCCTGACGTGCTTATTCAGATCAGGGACGGTCTTAAAAATTATGCGGCTGCTACTGAGAAGCGCTTTACCTCGGTGGAAAACGCCTTTGAGAAGAGCGCGGGTCGTCAACTGACGGTCGAGGAGGTAGCAGCCGCTGTCGCCGTTGTACCTGACGCCGAAGGCAGGAAAATCGCCGACGACACGGCCGTTGCAATTGACCAGGCGAAGAAGAACGCCACCCGATTTACGGCAGGCGCAAAGGCGTCTCTGGATGCCACAGTCGCAAGGGCGAATTCGGTGGCTCTCGCCATCGGTCTTTCCATTGTGCTTGCCCTTATACTTTCCGCGTTTATCCTAATCAGGAGCGTCGGGCGGCCAATTCGCATCATGACGCAGGCCATGCGGAAGCTTGCGGATGGTCACACCGATATTGATCTTGCCTATACGGGCCGAAAAGACGAGATCGGCGATATGGCCGGAGCGGTCGAAGTGTTCCGCCGGGCGGCGATCAACAACAAGCGCCTTGAGTTGGAAGCGGAAGCTGCACGCGTCCAGGTGGAGAGCGACCGTGCTCGCGTGACAGCTGAAGCTGAAGCCGCCGCACAAGAGCGCCTTCAGCAGGCGACGTCGGGCCTGGCGACAGGTCTTCGCCGTCTTGCAGCCGGAGATCTCGGCTTCCAGCTGAACGAAGCTTTCGCACCGGATTTCGAAGCACTGCGTCACGATCTGAACGGGGCGGTCGGACAACTGGCAGAAACGCTGAGCGCCGTGGCGCAGGCCAG
The DNA here is from genome assembly GCF_900100825.1 of Agrobacterium sp. DSM 25558. Taxonomy (NCBI): domain Bacteria; kingdom Pseudomonadati; phylum Pseudomonadota; class Alphaproteobacteria; order Hyphomicrobiales; family Rhizobiaceae; genus Agrobacterium; species Agrobacterium sp. DSM 25558. The sequence continues at coordinate 1,700 of NZ_FMUD01000072.1, forward strand.
CACACAGATCGACAACGGCACCCGCGAGATCAGTCAGAGTACCGAGGATCTGTCCAAGCGCACTGAACAGCAGGCCGCCTCGCTCGAGGAAACCGCCGCAGCTCTCGACCAGATCACCGTCAATGTCGCCAACTCCTCCAAACGCGCCGATGAGGCCCGCAAGGTAGCGGTTCTGGCCAATGAAAGTGCTGCCCAGTCCGGCAAAGTCGTCGGCAATGCCGTCGATGCCATGCAGAAAATCGAGCAGTCCTCCAATGAGATTTCCAACATCATCGGCGTCATCGACGAGATCGCCTTCCAGACCAACCTTCTGGCGCTGAATGCCGGCGTCGAGGCCGCGCGTGCCGGTGACGCGGGCAAGGGTTTCGCCGTCGTCGCGCAGGAAGTCCGCGAACTGGCGCAGCGCTCGGCAAAAGCCGCCAAGGAGATCAAGGAACTGATCCGCAATTCCTCGATAGAGGTACAGAACGGGGTTAAGCTGGTCAGCGACACAGGCGAAGCCCTCAAGACGATCGAAGGCTATATCGTCACCGTCAATCAGCATATGGACTCGATCGCCACGTCAGCTCGCGAGCAGTCGGTGGGTCTTGCCGAGGTTAACACCGCCGTCAACCAGATGGACCAGGTGACCCAGCAGAACGCCGCCATGGTGGAAGAGAGCAATGCAGCAAGCGCCACGCTTGCAGGTGAAGCCGAACGTTTGCAAAAGCTGATCTCACAGTTCCAGCTCGGCAGTACGCTGCGCCAGACTGCATCCGCCATGGCTGCAAGCCCGACCCACCAACCTGTTGCATCGCCGGCGAAGCGGCTGGTGGGTAAAGTCGCCAAAGCCTTCTCTGGCAACGCGGCCGCCAAGCAGACATGGGAGGATTTTTGATGAGCGATCCGGGGCTTTTGACTGGCGGCTCAGGCGGAATGCTTGAAATCATCGCCTTCGGCTGCACGATCAGGAGTTCTGCGTACGCACGACCACCATCCGCGAAATTCGCGGATGGGGACCAGCCACGCCGATCCCGCATGCCCCGCCCGATGTCATCGGCGTTATGAACCTGCGCGGGTCGGTGATCCCGATCATCGACCTGGCCAATAAGCTCGGCATGAAAAGCACCGAGCCAACCCCACGTAGCGCCATCGTCGTGGCCGAGGTTCACTGCGTGACCATGGGCCTCGTCGTAGACCGGGTCTCCGACATCCTGACGATCCCCGAAAACCTGCTGCAACCGGTTCCGGAAATCAGCATCTCACTGGGGATGCGCTACGCCGATGGCATTATAGCCCAACCTGATGGGATGATCTGCTTCCTTAATCTGGAGCGCATGTTCGAGAAGGTGGCAACAATGCAGATGGTCGCGGCATATCCGAACATCGACACCCAGCCGATGCGCGCTTAGGCCGAGCCTTGCCATTAGAGCGTTCCCGTTGACCAGCTGTGCGGCGCGGCCGAACAGTGCGAGATCCCAAAGATGTCGGCTGACGCGTTTAGCTACCTCAGACCACCAAAATTGCGTCAGAGCCGAATAAGGACCCCGCATTTGGGGTGATCGGCATCCAAACGGGCCCCCCATCTGCAAAGGGGTTAGAACAGCCTCCGGTTTAATCGGAGGCTTTTTGGTTGGATGCTTATTGTGGAAACAATCTTGAAGATACGGCGCCTTGCGCATGTGCAGGGCAAAACGATCAAAGCGATCTGCCGGGAATTGGGCATATCGCGGAAAGTGGTGCGGAAGGTTTTGCGCACGGACGAGACGGAGTTCAAATACGAGCGGACCCGTCAACCTCAACCGAAGCTCGGGCCGTGGCGCGATCAGCTCGATGGAATATTACTTGCCAATGAAGCCAAGGCTTCCCGCGAGCGGCTGACGCTGATCCGGATATATGAGGATTTGCGCGACCTCGGCTACGAAGGCGGTTACGACACCGTTCGGCGTTATGCGAGGACATGGTCGAAAGAGCGCGGGGCCGTGACGGCGCAAGCATACGTGCCGCTCTATTACGCGCCCGGTGAGGCCTACCAGTTCGACTGGAGCCACGAGATCGTCGTGCTCAATGGAGTAACGACGACGGTGAAGGTTGCCCATGTCCGGCTCTGCAACAGCCGGATGATGTATGTGAGAGCCTATCCGCGCGAGACGCAGGAGATGGTCTTCGATGCCCACGACAGAGCGTTCGCCTTCTTCGGCGGAGCCTGCACGCGCGGCATCTATGATAATATGAAGACAGCAGTGGACGCGGTCTTCGTCGGCAAGGAACGGCAGTATAACCGCCGCTTTCTGCAGATGTGCAGCCATTTTCTTGTCGAGCCGGTAGCGTGCACACCAGCGTCGGGCTGGGAGAAGGGTCAGGTCGAGAACCAGGTCAATCTGGTGCGGGAACGCTTCTTCACGCCGCGGCTGCGCTTCAAGTCCTACGACGAGATGAACGGCTGGCTGCTGGACAAGTGTATCAGTTACGCTCGGGCTCATAAGCATGTCGATCAGACGGAGCGCACGATCTGGGAGGTGTTCGAAGGTGAGCGGCCGCACCTGATCGGATATCCCGGCACGTTCGACGGGTTCCATGCGGTGCAGGCCTTGATCGGCAAGACCTGCCTCGTGCGTTTCGACAACAACAAATACTCGGTGCTGTCCACCGCGGTCGGTCGCCCGGCCGAGATACAGGCCTATGCCGATCGCATCATCATCCGTCAGGACGGCGTCGAGATCGGCCGCCATGACCGCAAGTTCGGCCGTGGCGAGACGATCTACAATCCATGGCATTATGTTCCGGTTCTGACCCGCAAGCCGGGAGCGCTGCGCAACGGTGCCCCGTTCCATGACTGGGTTTTGCCCGCCGCCATGGAGAAGGTTCGCCGCCGGTTGAAGGCGATGCATGATGGCGACCGACAAATGGTGTCAATCCTGGAATGTGTCGAACTCGACGGGCTCCCCACCGTCGAAGCGGCCTGCCAGGAGGCGCTCGATCAGGGGGTGTTCTCATCTGCCGTCATTATCAACATTCTGGCCCGCAAGCGTGATCCGCAGCCGGCCGCCATCCTTTCAATTCCCGATGCGCTTCGCCTGACCCATGAGCCTTTGGCCGATTGCGCACGTTACGACAGCCTCAGGAGGGCAAGCTGATATGGAACGATCTCAAATCCTCGACA
>NZ_FMUD01000069.1:0-6335 GCF_900100825.1 Agrobacterium sp. DSM 25558
CATCAGGCCCATATCGCCGCCCATGGGGAAAAACGTCGGACTCGAAACCACTCCACCCTCGGCAAACGGCGTCACCCGCCCCGGCACGCCGCCATTGGCAAAGGCAAACAGCGACCCCGCCCCGGACGTGAGGCTGCTAACCGCTGATGACAGCATGTTCTCCAACGGCTTCAAGCCGGCAGACAGCGCAATATTGGAAAGCCGCGTCCCCAGCCCCTGCAACACGCCATCCAGCCCCTTCCCACCGGTGGTCGCGGCCTGTAGCGCAGACGTCAGCGCCGACCCAAACCGCTGAGACCGCCGCTCCAGATCCTCCATCACGTCAGCCAAAGCCTGCGCCTCATCACGCTGACCGGCAAAATTCGTCTCATCAGTCATCGGCCTTGCCTTTCTGATTCAATTTGGGAAGCTAGGGGATTGGAATTGCTGCGGTTTCGGCTGGGTTATCTCTCCCCTTGTGGGAGAGAAAGCGATTTCAACATCTTACGCTCGCGTAAGTATTAGAAATCGCAAGTGAGGGGTTTGCCGCACCCTCGGCGGGACCCCTCACCTGAAAAATCTATGACTTAGCAAGCTAAGATCATGATTTTTCTTCCTCTCCCACAGGGGGAGAGGTAGGCCTCACCCATCCGGAAACAACCGCATCAATCCCTCCAGCCCACCACGATCCAGCCCATCACGTTTGGGCCTCATCCCACCCGTCATGGCGAAAAACTCCAGCGGCGTCAGCGCCCAGAAAACAGTTGGGGAAAGCCGCAGCAGGCTCAGGCCAGCATGGATCACCTGCCCCCAGGGAAAGGGCTTGGGACCATGATGCGGGCTTGAACCCACTGCGGCATTCAAGGGGAAGCCGGTGCCTCCCCTCCGGTGCCGGTTCCAGCGAAAGCCGCGGTCAGGAGGTCTCCCACGATCGTCGCATAACCGGCAATTCCATTCTCGATGCTCATCGCCGCCACATCATCATCCGAAAACACGTTGCCCGCACCGCGAAGCCCGGCACCGATGACGCGGATCATATCGGCGGCCTTCATCCGCCCGCTGGCAAAGCGGCTGGCCAAGCCCGTCAGATCATCGGCGGCAAAGGCGGTTTCCAGCTCCGCCAGAGCGCCCAGCGTGAGGTACAGAATGCGCCGCTCGCCATCCAGCACCGCCTCCACCTCGCCGCGCCGGCGGTTCGCCCGCCCGAAATTCGCAACTCCCATCACAGCGCTCCAAACGTAATGGCACCCGCCGATTCCAGCGCAATCTCGAACTGCACCTCGCCGTCATGCCGCCCGGAATATTCCAGCGCCGTGATCTGGAACGGCCCCGTAACCGTGCCGAAATCCGGGATCACGATCTGCCAGCCGGGAATGGCACCGGCAAAGAACTGCCCGCGCACCAGTGCGTCACTCTGCTGGTCCTTGAAGATGCCAGATGCCGTTAGCCCCGCGCGCTGAATACCCACCCCCGCCAGCAATTCCCGCCAGCGCCCGGCACTTTCCGCATCCGTCACGTCAACGCTTTCCGCATTGAACGCCAGCCGCCTCGTGCGCAGCCCGGCAACGGTCACGAACGCCCCGCCGTTGTCGATCTTCAGCAGCAGGTCTTTCCCCTTCTGCGCCACCATGATGTGTCCTTTCACAAACTAAAATGAGATGTGAGGCGGCGCGGCTGGGTTTACCTCTCCCCCTGTGGGAGAGGACAGAAAATCACGATCTTAGCTTCAGCTAAGTCGTAGATTTTCTAGGTGAGGGGTCCACCGCTTGCGCCGAGGGACAACCCCTCACTTGCGATTTCTAACACTTGAGCTTCGCTCAAGATGTTGAAATAGCTTTCTCTCCCACAAGGGGAGAGATAACCGCCGCAGCCACCCGCCCCTACTCCGTCACCGCCCGAAACCGTATCTCCGTCAGAAACTGCTTCGTCTTCGCCTGCCGCACAGATCGGCTGTTGCGATAAAACAAACTCACCAGCGCCACGCCGCCGCCCAGCACCAGCGGTGCATCGTCGAGAAGCGCCAGAACGCGCACGGCAATGTCCTGCGCCAGCTTGCGCCCACCCTGCTCGCTCCACACTTCGATGGTCAGGAAATGCTCTTCGCCGCGTTCTGAAGCGGTCGAGTAATCGCGGCTGTCGATTTCCCCAAAGGCCACGCAAGGCAGAACGGGCCTTGGCAGCAGCCGGTCGATGATACCGCGCGCACCCACCAGACCCGTCAGCACCGCATCACCGGCAAGCTGGGTGTGAACGGCCTGCAACAGCGCGTTGGCCGCCATCATCGGCTTTCCTCCTCGCATCGGCAGACAATGAAGCGGCCCGTTTCATCCGGGTCGATCACGGATTTCACAGCAAACACACGCGTGCCTTTACGAAACCGCATACCCGCCTCGATATCGCTTCGATACCCCGCCCATATGCGGTGCGTAATCGCCACGCCATCGGCAGATGCACGCTCATAGGCCCCTTGCGAAACCGGTTCGATGGCAGCCCACAGAGACCGTATCATTCGCCAGCCTGCCGCCACACCGCCCTGTCCATCGGGCGTCTCTTGCGGCGCTTCAACGTCCAGCCGCGCCGTCAGCTGACCTGGGTCGAGAAACGTTAGGTTCATCTCTCACAACCCCACGCGACGAAACGGCGCAATCAGCCGCTTGTAACCCGCTGGTACACCGGCAGGCTGCTCGGCAGGCGAAACCGCGCCGCGAAACGCAAACATATGCGCAATGTGCACCAGCATCGCCCGCTTCAGCGTATCCGGCACATCCGCACCGCTTTCGCCAAAGCCTGCGGTAAAATCGATCTCGATACCGTTCAACGGCTGTCCCGGCGCAGGCGGCTGGCGCAGCCACAGCCGTGCGGGTCGCGCCTGCCCATCCAGCAGCTTGTCCGTTTCAGTAATATCGGTCGGGTCACCGGCATCATCGAAAACCAGAATCGTTTCGATGGCTTGCACCGGCCCCTTCGCAATCTGAATCACGCCATTTAGCGGCCAGTCGTCGAGATACAGCCGAAAGCTCTGCCGCATCAGGCACAGGCCCGTCTGGCGTTCCAGATATTCGCGCGCGGTGGTGATCAGCGATGCCAGAAGCGCATCTTCATCCGCGCCATCCAGCCGCAAATGCGCCTTCACATCGGCAAGCGTCAACGCCTCCGCCTGCGGCGGGGTCAGTGTGGCATAGGTCATGGTGTCTCCAGGGGAATAGGGGTGTTGCAGCAGCGACTATTGTGCGTCATCGCCCGTGGCTCACCCCCCTCTGTCCTGCCGGACATCTCCCCCTCAAGGGGGGAGATCGGCAAGGCGCAGGCTCTTCACTCTATCCGCAGCAGCAAAGATGGGCGAGAGCTATCCACGAGTCGATCTCCCCCCCTTGAGGGGGAGATGTCCGGCAGGACAGAGGGGGGTAAACCACAGGCGATGACGCTCATTTTCGTCCTCCACCACACCGGGCAAAACCCCGGCATGGTGGAAGCACCATCACCACTCAACTCGCCGCAAACTTCACCAGCTTAACAGCCTCGAAATTCTGTACCCCGCCGCCCACACGCTTCGTCGTATAAAACAGCACGTACGGCTTGGCCGAATACGGGTCGCGCAGAATGCGAATACCCGTGCGGTCCACCACCAGATAACCGGCGCGGAAATCACCAAACGCAATCGACGTGCTCCCCGCCGCCACATCCGGCATATCCTCGGCCTCCGCCACCGGAAAGCCCATCAGTAGCGCCGCCTGGCCAGCCGAGGCTGGCGGTTGCCACAGATAGTTGCCCGTGGTGTCCTTCACCCGGCGCAATGTCGACTGCGTCTTGCGGTTCATCAGGAAGCTGCCGTTCTGGCGGTGTCCGGCTTTCAGCGAATAGACGGTGTCGATCAGCACGTCCAGCGGCCCGGAGGATGCAAATGCGCCCGCCGCACCCGTCGCCACATAACCGATCTTGCCCCACTCCCAGGCCGAATTCGCCACCGTGTCATAGGCCAGCAGCCCCTTCGGCTTGTTCACACCATCACCGGAAATGAAGGCCGCACCCTCCTGCTCGGCAAAGGCGACATCCACTTCGGAGGCAATCCACGCCTCGATGTCGACGGCGGAATCACCCAGCAGCCCTTGCGTGGCCGCTGGCATGGCGTAAAGCTCCATGGTCGGAAAGGTCAGTTCGGAAAGCTGCGGCGTGTTGGTCTGCGGTCGTGCTGCCGTCTCGGAAACCCAGCCGGTGGCCATCCCGCTCGGTGCAAAGGGCTTTTTCAGCACCGCACCGGAAACCTGCCGCACGGTGGAAAGTGCGCGCATCGGCGAAACCACCGCCATGCGTTTGCCGATATCACTGTCGGTCTCGTGCGGCAGCAAATACCCGCCATCCGTGCCGCTACTCCCGGAAAACGCCTTGGCCTCCAGATCGCGTAGCGCGCCTTCGTCACCCCGGCGAATATAGGCCTCGAACGCCGCCTTATGCTCCTCCGTCTCCGCATTGGCCGCACCCCGGCGTCCCAGCGCGGGCCGCGCCCTCTTCAGCGAAAGCTCGTCCATCGCCTGTTTGTTGTCGTCCAGCGCCTTGTCGATGCGATCAAGCTTTTCGCGGGTCAGCACATCGGAACCCATCTTGCGCTCGATATCGCCCAACCGCTGGTCATTCGTCTCACGAAACGCCTCAAACGCCTCCATAAAGTCATCGAACGCTGCCGTCATCGTATCCGGCACGGCCTTGATCTGCGGTGCAACTGTCTGTTCCGTCATGTGATTTTCCTCTGTTGATTGTTTTTAAGTTGGAAGACGACGCCCGCCTCCCCACCGTCACCCCGGACTTGATCCGGGGCCCAGCAGCATCGCGTCTGCGATGCGAAAGACTCTTCCCCGGCGCAGACCCACTCCTCTTCCCTCGATCCTGTGGCAGCACAGGAATGAGGGAAGAGGGTGTGCGCCCCTCACCTCCGAAACGTATCCCCCGCCAAACTCTTCGCCATCCGGCGCATCGCGCGCACCAGTTCCGTCTCCCGGTCGCGAAAGAACCTCGCCTGCTTGATGTTGGAAACCCGCGCAGATGGCAGCATGGGAAAGGTCACTACGGAAATTTCCAATAGGTCGGCCTCCAGAATGCGGCGAATACCACCGCGCGCGGCCTTGCCCGCCCGTACGGTCTGGAAGCCGATGGAAAGTCCGTCCAGCGCACCCGTCTTCATCAACGAATGCACCTCTTTGGCCCGCGCCACATCAGGCGCCAGCACCCCCTCGACGAACAGCCCGCGCTCGTCTTCGCGAATGGTGCGCCACGCACCGATGGGCTGTGCCGGGTCGTGCTGGTACAGCATGCGAATGCCAGCGGCCCCACGCTCCTCGATGGACCGCCTGAAAGCCCCCGGCTCGATCACGTCCCGGCCGAGATCCACCTCGCCGAACACACTGGCATAGCCAGAAAACGTGCCGTCAAAAGCAATGCCGCGCAGTTCCAGATTGGCAAATTTGCGCGTGGCGGGCCGCGGCCCGCGATAAGCGTGCATGAAAGTCTCCTGCGATTTTGAGGAAATGTGCGCTGACGGATCAGATCAAAGCTTGGGCCGCGCCGCGTAACGCTCGGCCACACGCACCATCACGCCCAACCCCCACCACGCGCAAAGGCTGGCGGCAGCGGAGCCGGTCAGCATGATCTCCTGGCTCGAAAGCCCCGCGGAGATACCCAGCCGCTGGGCGATCCAAAGCCCCACCGGCCCGCCAAAAATCACGCCGCAGGCAAGCCCGGTCAAAAACCGGCTGGCCGCCTCGCGGTGCGTCTGCGGCAGCATATAGATCAGCGAAACCCCGGCCCCCGCCACGGCTCCCGTAAAACGAGCAGCCCAAATGCTGCCCTCATTGGCAAATTCAGACATGAGTAACCATTCCGGGTTAGAGTAGGATAAGTTGCACAGCGGATGCCCTGCACCCGCAGTATTCGTTTTCTTGCTTTTCTTGAGGCGTTGGAATCGGTTGAAGGAAACCCTTCACAGATAGATTTCGGTTGTTGAGAAAGTGGTTCAACGGTGGAACGTCGCGAGAGCGGGAGACATTCGATAGCCTCGTGCTCGTGGCTCACCCCCCTCTGTCCTGCCGGACATCTCCCCCTCAAGGGGGGAGATCAGCTGGACGCGAACACCCACTTCAATCTGGACATCAGAGATGGTCGAGTGGCTGCCGCGAGTCGATCTCCCCACCTGAGGGGGAGATGTCCGGCAGGACAGAGGGGGGTGAGCCACGAGCACGAGGCTATCGAATGTCTCCCGCTCTCGCGACGTTCCACCGTTGAACCACTTTCTCAACAACCGAAATCTATCTGTGAAGGGTTTCCTTCAACCGATTCCAACGCCTCAAGAAAAGCAAGAAAACGAA
>NZ_FMUD01000083.1:0-1480 GCF_900100825.1 Agrobacterium sp. DSM 25558
TGATCAGTTAATCGTCGCAAGCACAGTTTTCATGACGAAGTACACTCTGATCTCTACGACATCCCTTTGGCCAGGCTAATGGTTATTTCAGCATTCAGGCCATGTCCGAACCGTATACCACCTTGTTCCAAGGCTTTGCGGATTGCCTCCATATGAAGAAGCCTCGTCCTTTTACCGGCACCAAGCTCCAGGCGCCGGATTGTCGAGACGGAAACGGCTGCCTTCGCCGACAAGTCTTCTATGCTCCAGTCCAAAAGCGCCCGCGCCGCGCGTATGTAAGCGATGTCCACAGCCTCGATCGTGCCGAACACCGGATCGGTCTCAGTCGAATTGGGAGCTGCGGTTTCGATAAGAACACCGATCCATTCGCGCACCGATCCATCTGAGTTACGAATCGGTGCACCGCGTGCCAGATACTTCCGAAAGATCCCGTCAACACACAGGATGCGAAGATCGATGGCATAGGGCCGACTGGCCAATGTGCACACTGACCAGAGTGAACGAGCGGCTTCGCGCTCATCCGGGTGCACCACCTCCAGCCACCCCCAGTTGTCCGCCTCCGCCAAAGTCTGCCCGGAGAGTTTTTCCCAATTGAGCAAAGAGGTGATCTTGCCGTCGGGCAACATACGCCATTTGACGGCGGCAATCGCCGATATTAGGCTTTGATAGCTCTGCCACCCTTCTTCGACGATCATTCGCGCCTCGTGGAGTTCGGTGATATCGTTCATCAAGCCGAGCGCGCGCGTCGGATTGCCTTCTGCGTCAACGAGGATCTCCGCCTTGTTCTGTATCCAGCGCAAAGTTTTATCGTGACGGATAATTCTGAATTCTCTTTCGATCGCCTGGCCGGACCGCATAACCGCCAGCATATCGGAGTTCAAGACCCGATCGCCGGGGTGCATCATCTTCACCAGGTCAGCAAACTCCAGCGTGGTGAATGGCGGAAGCCCTAACAACCGGTACAGTCCTACCGAACCGTTGATATGACCGGTTTCAAAATCCACCGACCAAAAACCGACCCGGCCCTGATCTTCCAGCAGCTTCAGAAAATGCCGCGAGGAGATGCCCGACCTTCGATGGCTATGCCATTCGTCGCCGTTCGTCTGGCTGGTTGCGTCACCCCCTAAAAGGCTCGTCGTCGGCATGCTGCTCTATCCTCCGATCATGTTGAACTTGGCGTGACGTTTGAACGATTTTAGGTCAATTGTTGCCAAAGCCCCGCAGTTCGACTCCCTAAATGACCGTTTTTACGCGTTTAAATAATAGTGTTAGCCTACTCCTGAAATGAATGATTATCCAAAATAAAATGAATATATCGAATACTGAGACCCTAATTGCGACGAATAGGATGTGGCTTCGAGCTCTACATTCCAAACCCTTTTAATGACAGCGATTGCACCAGAGGTCAGCGTTATGAGCAACATCGTATTTCTCAAATTTTCCCAACCAGTCCTTGATGATCCAGTTAGTAACCAAACGG
>NZ_FMUD01000074.1:0-3678 GCF_900100825.1 Agrobacterium sp. DSM 25558
TAGGCGAACTGCTGGACCGGCTGGATGGAGTGTTCGAGCAGGCATTCTTTCCATCCATTCAGATTGGGTTTGGTCCAGTCGCCATAGATGCGTTTGACGCTTGATGTCCCGTAGTTGGCGATCTCGGCCAGAAGCCCTTTGACAATCTTGGGCGTGGCATTGTCACCATCTATCAGCAGAGCGAGGGTATCGGAACTCATGGCAAAAATCTTTCATCTGGTGAACGCATTGTCGTCCGCAGTCGCTGCGATCAGTGGCTGTGATTCCGGTTGCTAACTGACATTCATGATCGTCTTCCTCGAATATCAAACGGTTGAACTTTTGCGTCACCTTCGCCGCCAAAGGCGCTCGGTCACGCCTCCCGCCAGTGGCGTTACGACGGCGAAGATCAATGCGACCACCAGCCCCCTGATATCAAAAATGGCTGTGGCGGCGAAGGCGATAAGGGTGCCGATGAAGCAACCGGTTATAAACGGGAAATGGGCTTTCATCGGAGTTGTCTCCTTTAAACGACCAATGTCGTAGCCATGCCATGACCCAGCATACCAAAACGGTGTCGCTGTCAAGCATAAAATGCAACCTGAGATGTTGAAAATTGCACCGATTTGTGGTTCTTTGACGCTCAATCATTTCACTCAGACATCAACCTCAGACGCCATACCGTGGCCGATTGAGCGAAGCGATTGAGGTTACTAAGGGCGCACTTACGACCTTGCTGCGCAAGGTCAAGACGATCTGCGAGGCAAAGGAAACGGAAAGGAGGTTTGCGAATTGGCGATCTACCATCTGAGTTCGAAACCTATCTCTCGTTCTTCCGGCCGTAGCGCTGTCGCATCGGCGGCTTACCGCTGTGCCGTTAGACTGACCAATGAGCGCGATGGGCTGACGCATGATTTCACCCGCAAGCAGGGCGTTGAGCATTGCGAGATTGTCTTGCCGGAAGGCGTATCCGCCGATTGGGCAAAGGATCGTTCGGCCCTGTGGAATGCAGCCGAGCGGGCGGAGCGGCAGAGCAATTCGCGTGTCGCCCGCGAATTCGAGATTGCGCTTCCGCATGAGCTTTCGGCGCAGGCGCGACTTGAGGCAACACAAGAGTTCGCGCAGCATCTGGCAAACCGCTATGGCGTTGCGGTCGATTTTGCGATCCATTCGCCACATGAGCAGGGCGACATTCGCAACATCCACGCGCATGTGATGACAACGACGCGGGCGGTGACCGAAGATGGTTTGAGCGACAAGACCAATCTCGAGCGCAAGAACAGTTGGCTGCTGGCGGAGGGTATTGCCACGACCGACATGCAGCTTCGCGACATCCGCCAGTCGTGGGAGCAGATCGCCAACAGGCAGTTGATGCGCGAGGGACTGGATATCCGCATCGACCATCGTTCGCATTCCGAGCGCGGACTTGAGATCGAGCCGACCGAGCATGTGGGCGTTCATACCACGCGATGCAGCGGCAGGGCATGGAGGTCGAGCGGGCGCGGCTGGACGAGGATGCAGCGAAGCGCAATGCCGAGCTGATCCGTGAAAAACCCGAGCAGGTCCTGACATTGATAACCGCCGAAAAGAGCGTGTTCGATCGGCACGACATTGCCCGTACACTGCATCGCTACATCAACGATGACGCGCAGGCGTACCAGAACGCATTCGCGTCTGTCATGGCCTCGCCGGCACTGGTGCAGCTTCAGGCCGAGCGCACCCACATTGTGGGAGACTCTGAGCCCGGTGAGGTTTTGAAGGCGCGCTATTCGACACGGGAAATGATTGAGACCGAAAGCGGCATGATGCAGGCGGCCGAACGGCTGCACCAGGCACAGAACCATGGTGTTGATCGGTGGCATGTGGCCCGCGCCATCGCACGGCAGGACGAGACAATTCAAAAAAATTCTGGCGATGTTTCGGCCCGCCTTTCGGACGAGCAGCGGCAGGCGATCGCGTATGTCACGGGTTGCGAGCGCATCGCCGCTGTCGTGGGCTTCGCCGGCGCTGGCAAGTCGACCATGCTTGCAGCCGCCCGCGAGGCTTGGGAGGCTCAAGGGTATAAGGTTCATGGCGCAGCACTTGCGGGCAAGGCGGCCGAGGGCCTGGAGGAAAGCTCTGGCATCCAAAGCCGCACGTTGGCATCGTGGTCCCGAAGTTGGGAGAACAATAGGGAGACGATCGGCCGCGGCGACGTGTTCGTCATCGACGAGGCCGGTATGGTCGGAAGCCGGCAGCTTGCCTATTTCATTGGCGAGGCCGAACATCGCGGCGCGAAGATCGTGCTTGTCGGCGACCATCAACAGCTTCAGGCGATTTCGGCTGGTGCGCCGTTCCGCATCCTTGCCGAACGTCTTGGCCATGTCGAACTGTCCGAAATCCGGCGTCAGCGCGAGAGCTGGCAGCGGGAGGCGTCGGTCGCCTTTGCCACGCATCGCACAGCCGAGGGGTTAGCCGCCTATCGTGATAAAGGGAACATCAGTTTCAGCACGAGTGGCGATAAGGCGCGGGCGGCGATCGTGCAGGATTATCTTGCCGACCGGGAGCAGCGTCCGGATGGCACCCGGGTCGCCATGGCGCATCGCCGTGCCGATGTGCGGGCGATCAATCAGGACATTCGGTCCGGCCTGCAGAAAAGAGGGGAGTTGGCGCAGGGCAACGTGCCCGCCGTGGGTTCAGACGCCATCGCGCTGACCTTCCAGACCAATGACGGCACCAGAGAGTTCGCGCCGGGCGACCGGATCGTGTTCCTTGAGAACAGCCGCGACCTGGGTGTGAAGAACGGCATGCTTGGCACGATCGAGCATGTCGAGGCGGGAACACCGGGTGCCAGCCCCAGGATCATCGCGCAGCTCGACGGCACAGGCGGCAAGGGAGCCGGCGACAGCGTCAGCATTCCCATGGATAGCTATCAGGCGATCGACCACGGCTATGCGACCACCATTCATAAAAATCAGGGGGCGACGGTCGATCGCGCCTTCGTGCTGGCGTCTACCACCATGGACCAGCATCTGACCTATGTCGCCATGACCCGGCATCGCGACGGCGTGCAGCTCTATGCCGACAGCCAGGAATTCACCAACGCGGGACGTTTGGTCGACCATGGGGCCGCGCCCTACGAGCATAATCCAAAAGCGCGTGAGAGCTATTTCGTGACGCTCGAAAACGACAAGGGAGAGCAGCGCACGGTTTGGGGCGTCGATCTCAAGCGCGCCCTGCAGGAAGCCTCGCCACAGATCGGGGACAGGATCGGCCTGCAGCATGAAGGGGCGACCCCCGTCACGCTTCCGGACGGCACGCAGACGCAGCGCAATGCGTGGCGTGTGGTCGAGGGTGGGGAACTGGCCTATAGCCAGCTTCAACACCGCCTGTCGCGTTCCGGTGCTAAGGAAACGACGCTGGATTATGTCAGGGACTTTGCCGAGCGGCGGGGTATTGCAGAACAATTCGGGGTCAAGAGCGAGATCGAGGTTGATCATGCCGCAAGGCAGCGTAAGGATCAGCGCTCCCCTGCGCCCCAACTCGCACGGGAGCATCAGGCCCGGCTTGCGGTCGAGACAGGCGTTCATGATGAGCGACTTCGATTGCAGTCGGGACCTGAGCGCGGCCGCTTGGATCCTGCACAGCAGGATCCCGGTCGAGATTTTGGCGACGATCGTCAGCACCAATATCAGGCCAGGAAGCCGGCTCCGCTTGTAC
>NZ_FMUD01000093.1:0-851 GCF_900100825.1 Agrobacterium sp. DSM 25558
CTAGGCTCAGGACCCATTAAAGCTCTTGCGATGTGCCCCTTGTTTTGATTCACTAAGATCAAAAGGAGACACTGCCATGAGTGACCTGATGCTTTTGTCGGATGCACAGATGCGCCGGATCGAACCTTTCTTCCCGCTGTCACATGGCGTGCCGCGTGTCGATGACCGCTTGGTATTGAGCGGCATCATCTTCGTCCTGCGCAATGGTTTGCGGTGGCGCGACGTGCCGCGTGAATACGGGCCGCATAAGACCATCTATAATCGTTTCATTCGCTGGAGCCGGCTCGGCGTCTTCAACCGCATCTTGGCCGAACTGACAGCAAAACGTAGCAAATCCGATACCTTGATGATCGATGCTACGCACCTCAAAGCCCATCGCACTGCAGCCAGCCTGCTAAAAAAGGGGATGTTCCCCGACGTATCGGAAGAACCAAAGGCGGCTTGAACTCCAAACTGCATGCCGTCTGCGATGGAGAAGGTCGGCCTCTTGTCCTGCTGTTGAGCGAAGGCCAGATGAGCGACTACAAAGGAGCGGCACATATGCTGCGTGTTCTGCCGAAGGCCAGGACGTTGCTGGCGGACAAGGGCTATGACGCCGACTGGTTTCGCGCTGCCTTAGCCGAGCGCAAGATCGACGCCTGCATCCCTTCAAGGTCCAACCGGAAAGTGCCCGTCCCGCACGATCCTGTTCTCTACAGGAAACGCCACAAAATCGAGAACATGTTCGGCAAGCTAAAGGACTGGAGGCGCATCCACACACGTTACGATCGCTGCGCACATACCTTCTTCTCAAGCATTTGCATCGCCGCCGCTGTTATCTTCTGGCTCTGATTTTATGAGTCCTGAGCCTA
>NZ_FMUD01000009.1:0-173757 GCF_900100825.1 Agrobacterium sp. DSM 25558
GACAGGACAATATCTTTGCACCGGCGTGTCAAAAACCGAGGGTTTGCGCCGACAGATTTCTCGTACACAATATTTAATACGAGAATTCTTACCGCTCCGATACAGGGCAGCGCGACAGGGGGAGATGAGTATGGGTGTTTTGATGGAGAGGCAGTTGTTGAAAGCAATGTTGAACAGCGAAAAACGCAGAGACTATCGAACTCTTCGAGCGCACGTTCTCTACACAGGTACCGAAGTTGCAGGCAGCAAAGATCTCTACATTGTGCGTGATTTTGCGCAATTGATGGTCCGAGCCACAGAAGCTTGGAGTATCGAAATGAGAGAGGGCGAAGGGTCGCTAATCGACCCTCTGAATGAACAAAACATATCTTGGGGTCTTATTTCCCCTCCGGTACCTGCCCATTAAATAGCATCGTATTCCTTCGCCTTGGCAGCCGCAAAATCAAAGGCGTCCTCCGCCTCTTCAAAACGATGGTTGTGCATGTAGGGACTAGCTCCGATAACGAAAAACGGCGTTGCCCGGTCGAATTGTTTGATCACAAAGTGGGTCTTCTGCACCCCGTATGTCCGGACTATCTCGGTATCGTAAATTATCGTGTTGTCATCCAAGACATTTCCACCGAGGTGCCTTGGTCGCGTCCTGAACCATTCCTTCATGTCCCGCATATTGGTAAACGACAGATTATAGAGATCGCCCTCGATGAATAGCCTCAGATGGCTCCCAAATTCCTGCGGCACACGGTAAATCTGCATTGACATGGTAAATCCTGTTCCTCGGTCGGCATTTCGACTCTCGATGGTTATTCGAGACGTGTGTCGGATCGCCGCTCTTGAATAATGCGTATTGTTAAATTTGTTTTGCCAGATGCGGCACTTCCTGCGCCCGGCCGCCGAAACATCTAGCCGCATAACCTTACTAGCAGCTACAAAAACTTCCGAAACTTTGACCTGTTCGCACTTATGATCAGCAGACGATGCTATCCTGTCTCGTAGGTTGTCATCAACACTGACAAGCTCGATGACGCTCCCGCTTCATGCGATTTCAAGATGATGCGTCCTTGGTCTATGGGCTCGTTAAACCGATTTTGGAAATCCAACTCATAAAGTCGATCAACGTCTCCAATGCGGCATTCTGTGTCCGAGACACAAAAGAAACTGCTGCGAAAATTAGTTTTCATCAGGCGACAATCAAGGCCAACTTGAACTGCAGTTCACCGACAGCTGCAGTCTCAAACACTGCTCGTCATAAGGTGGCATCCCCGTAATTCAAATCTTGAGCGATTGGCGCACACCCCGCTCCTTCGCTCTCTATCCGATCTCTATCCGATCTCTCTAGGAGACCGAAAACGAAGTATGCGAATGAAATCGGTTAGCGGCAGAAGCTAAGCGGGCATTTGGCAAATGCTTGCATAACGTAATTTTTGGAAAGGCCCAGAAAACATGGGTTTTTCAAAGCAAAAACGGAAGATTTAAAGGGGCGTCGCCACATATGCGGCGAACAGCATTTACGCCAATGAAATAAGTGTGATTCTCTCAGCTCTTCCCGATTATCAAAAATCACTAGCCATGCGTAAAAGCGAGTAGCGAACTTTAAAGTGCATCCTATGAGGCAAAAAAAGAGCCGCCATGGGTATGGCGGCTCTGATGGATAGGAATATCGGTCTGGCAGCTATGCCGCACGTCGGTCGTGACGACCTTCTTCCACTTCCTCGACGATCTTTGCCACAAATGCGTCAAGGTCATCTGGCGAGCGTGACGTAACGATGCCCTTGTCGCAAACAACTTCCTCGTCTTTCCAGATGCCGCCGGCGTTTTTAACGTCGGTTTTAATGGAGCCGTAGGATGTAATCTGTCGGCCTTTTACTGCATCTGCTTCTACCAGCAGCCACGGCGCGTGACAAATTGCGGCGACGACCTTGCCGGAGGCAACGAAGTCTTTTACCACACGCATCGCGCTTTCATCGGCTCTTAGAACGTCTGGATTGATCTGCCCGCCTGGGAGAACGAGCGCGTCAAAGTCTTCAACGCGGACATCCTTTGCCAACAGGTCAACACTGATTGCATCGCCCCAATTCTTCTCATCCCAGCTTTTGATCTCGCCGTTCTCAATCGACGCGATTTTCACGTCTGCACCTTTTGCTTTCAACTGATCATAGGGCACGCGCAGTTCTGAACGTTCATAGCCATCAGTCGCAAGAATAACGATCTTTGCAGCATTAATCGCTGTCATATCTCTTCTCCTGTTGTTGGATTCTTAAAGTTGGAGGCTCAATTGGCCTCGTCAGAATTCACGGAGGGCAAGAAGAACTCGACATCTTCCATTCGAGCCTTTTCCAGAACCGCGATTTTCTCCTGCCAGAAGCGCTCCGCTTCTTCAGGTTCCTCATCGTACTGACGAACAAACGTCTTGTTGTCGTCGATCATCACCTGACGGGTTCCGCCAAGCAGCATGTATTCTTCCGCAAGCTTACGCGTTTCGGTCTTTTCCATGTCTTGTCTCCATTGACGGGACCTGGCGAGATCGGAGGACACCGGATGGTGAGAAGCTCGTTTGCCAGTTCGTTGGCCATCAAGAAAAAGAAAAATCCTGATGTTCTTCAGCGCCATCATGTCCGTTTGACACGACGGCTCTCCTGCCAAAAGAACGTACCCCTTGGACAATGGTTCCTAAAAAATAGAATACGAATATGAGGGAACGATCAGGAACCGATGGCGTCGAGCTGCTTTAAAAGACGATGCGCAGAGAAAAGTGCACTGCCGGTTGCGGCCACCATTTGCGGCAAAACCAGCCATTCCAGCATCCAGGCCGCACCCGAACGCTCCTGCTCGTGCACCATGGATTGATGCAGACCTGATATCTGCACGGCATTGAAGCGGGCCAGTGCAACGAGTGTTTCAGCCGCTACCGGATTTTGTTTGTGCGGCATAGCCGAAGAGCCACCGCCGCCTGAAAGCCGGATTTCTCCACCAACCTGCGCCAGCAGCGCAATATCCTGTCCGAATTTTCCAAGTGAGCCTGTGATAAGGGACAGGATATGGCCGAAATCTGCAATACCATCGCGCTGGCTATGCCATTGCCGTGCGTCGGCAAGCTCCAGCCGCTGCGCAAGCTCTGCCCGTACTGCGGCTCCCTTATCGCCAAACTTCTCGAGCGTACCGGCAGCCCCACCGAACTGGATGGCGAAACCATCGCTCGCAAAAATCGCCAGACGCTCGCGGTGACGCAGTAAAGGCTCAAGCCATGTCGAAACTCTGTCGTCAGCGGTCATAGGGATTGCGGCCTGCATGCGCGTGTAGGCCATCAGAGGTTTCGAACCATCCCGTTTGGAAACATCCTCAAGCGCCGTGATGCATGAGGACAGGCGTGCGTAGATAATTTGGGTCGCAGCTTTCAGACGCAGCATCAGGCTAGTATCGATGACATCCTGGCTGGTCGCGCCGAAGTGTACCTTTGCCGCTGCGTCTCCGCCTACGGCACCGCGCAACTGACGCACCAGTTCAGGGATGACCACGCCGTCTTTCGCGACGCCCTGACGCAACGCGTCTCCATCAATCGACGCGCTTTCGATGCCCGCGACGATGTGTGCGGCATCCTCTTTCGAGATCACCCCCGTTGCGGCCTGCGCCTGCGCCAACGCGCTTTCAAACCGCAGCATAGCCGCGACATCTGCATCTGCAGAAAACAGCGCGGCAATTTCCGCGTCTCCGAAAAGACCACCGAGAAACGGATGTTCGAAAGGGGAAAGGCTCATTTTCATCTCAAATGTCGAAGAAGACCGTTTCACTGTCACCTTGAAGGTGGATGTCGAAGCGATATGTGCCCTCTTCTTCCTTTTTGGCGATCAGCGTTGCAAGCCTTGCTTTGTGCTCGACACGGGCCAGAATGGGATCAGCCGCATTGGCATCGGTTTCTTCCGGGAAATACATGCGGGTGTGCAGGCCAATATTGATGCCGCGTGCGACGATCCAGAAGGTGATGTGCGGGGCCATCCAGCGCCCGTCCTTGAACGGCACCTTGCCCGGCTTAATGCTTTCAAACACGAATTCGCCCGTGTCCATATCACCGGGAGAGCGGCCCCAACCGGAAAAATTCGGGTCGGCCGCACCGCGTGTCTCGCTGGGGCTGTTATAAAGCCCTTGCGCATCCGCCTGCCAAATTTCGATCAGCGCATCCTTCAGGGCATTGCCGCCACCATCGTAAACGGTGCCGCGAATGGTGATCCGCTCACCCTTGGCGTTCTCATTATAAAGTGCGCCTGAGCCAAGATCTTCGGAAAAAATGCCGTGAATACCGACGAAGTTGGGCGTGCAGCCGATATGGACATAGGGACCAGCGGTCTGCGAAGCGCTTTCCTTGAAGTAATAAAGTGGCTGAACCATTTTAATTTCCCTCCACGCGATTCTCAAACAGGGTGGAGCGGCGTCCGCGCAGCACGATATCGAATTTGTAGGCACGCATATCCATGGGGATGGCATTGGTCATGTCGAGTGCCGCAACCAGCCGCTCGATCGCTGCTTTGTCAGGGATTGTTTTAACGATCGGACATTGCCAGATCATCGGGTCGCCCTCGAAATACATCTGGGTGATCAGGCGCTGCGCAAAACCATGGCCGAAGACGGAAAAATGGATATGCGCCGGACGCCAGTCATTCACGCCGTTTGGCCATGGATAGGCTCCGGGCATGATCGTCTTGAACCAGTAATAGCCATCCGCATCCGTGATCGTGCGGCCGACACCACCGAAATTCGGATCGACGGCAGCCAGATAGCTTTCCTTCTTGTGAAGATAACGCCCCCCAGCATTGGCCTGCCAGAACTCTACCAATGCACCATCCACGCCTTTGCCGCGCTCATCCAGAACACGACCATGCACCAATATGCGCGGGCCGATGGGCATTTCGCCGGGCCGGGCGTAATTGAGGATAAGGTCATTATCCAGCGGGTTGAGCATGCTGTGGCCGAAGACCGGACCCGTGATTTCGCTCGTGGTGGATTCCAGTGAAATAAGCGCACGCTGCGGCGAACGAAGAACCGAAGTCTTATATCCCGGCGCAAAAGCAGGCGGGTGAATGCTGCGATCTCTGGCAAAAAATGGTCCGGTTTCGGGCGGTGTATTGGTCATTTCTGTTCCTCCTCACGCGAAGAAGCGGCCCGCATCTCCGCGAGTGTATTCTTCGCAATCTTGAAAGCATGGTTGGCGGCAGGAACGCCAGCATAAATAGCGACATGCATCAGCGCTTCGCGGATATCCTCTTCCGTTGCACCGGTATTGGCAGTGGCGCGCACATGCATGGCGACCTCCTCATCCTGGCCGAGCGCAGCAAGCAGCGCTATCGTCACAATAGAGCGCTCGCGCTTCGTCCACTGCGTACCCGACCAGACATTTCCCCAGGCCGACTCCGTAATCAACTGCTGAAAGGGTTGATCGAACGGCGTGGATGCGGCTTGCGCGCGGTCCACATGCGCGTTGCCCAAAACCTCGCGACGGGTTTTCATGCCAGCATCGAACCTATCAGTCTTATTCGCATCAGCCATGGATCAAAGCTCCGGCAAGGATTTTATGAAAGCATCGACAGCAGCGGCGTAGGCAGCAGGCTGTTCGAGACACGGTATATGTCCACAATTCTCGATCACAGAGACGCGGCTATCGGGGATGAGCGCCGCAAGCTCACGAACCAGTTCTGGCGGCGTCGAGCCATCGCCATCACCCGCAACGCACAATGTCGGCACTGCGATCTTGCTTGCCAGTGCCGTGAAATCCGCATCACGAATAGCCGCACATGTTCCGGCATAACCTGACGCATCCTGGCGGGCGAGCATGGTGCGTGCGCCAAGATAGGCAGCATTATCAGGCTGGCGAAATGTCGGTGTAAACCAGCGCTCCATGACGCCATCCACCAGAGGAGCGAGGCCATCGCGCTCAATCTTGCCGATACGGTCATTCCACATATCGGCAGTGCCGATCTTATGCGCGGTGTTGCTGAGGATCAGCGCGCGCACGAGATCGGGACGACGAGCGTAAAGACCCTGCGCTATCAAGCCGCCGACGGAAAGCCCCCAGATTATGACTTGGTTGATGGAGAGATGATCGAGCAGAACTGCGAGGTCATCGACATGGTCGTCTATAGAGTAAGGTGTGACACCGGTGTCCGACAGCCCGTGCCCGCGCTTGTCGTGCAGGACATAAGCATATCGCTCCCCAAGCGTGTCCATCACCGCGTTCCAGATACGAAAATCGGTACCCAGCGAGTTGATGAAAACGATAACCGGCTTGTCTTGGTCCAGATCAACCGCGCGATAATGGATCGCCCGATCGTTCGACAGCAAAAATTGCATGCGTATTCCTCCCGTTGACGATATTGCAAGATGGAAAAGGTTAAGTAAAATAAGTTTTTCATCACATAACATAACCCACAGATTATGATTCATGCTCGATGCGCGTCTGAAATTTCGTCACATCCAGACTTTTGTAGAGATCGCACGCCATAAAAGCGTGGTGCAGGCGGCGGCTGTTTTGCGCATCAGCCAGCCTGCGGTGACGAAAACCGTTCGTGAACTGGAAGACGTCCTGGGTGTTTCCCTTCTCGAACGCGATGGCCGTGGCATCAAGCTCAGCCGCTACGGCGAGATATTTCTGAAACATGCGGGAGCAACGATGACGGCGGCGCGCCAGGCGGTGGATTCCGTTTCGCAGGATGCTGCGAAAATAGGTCTACCGGTCAGGATCGGTGCGCTGCCGACGGTGTCCGTCAGCATCATGCCGAAAGCCATGGCCATCTTTTTGAAAGAAGATACAGGCAGCACGGTCAAAATCGTGACCGGAGAAAACGCGGTGCTTCTGGAGCAATTGCGGGTCGGCGAACTGGATCTCGTCGTTGGTCGTCTGGCAACACCGGAAAAGATGAGTGGATTCTCGTTCGAGCATCTCTATTCGGAAAGGGTTCGTTTCGTCGTACGGACCAATCATCCCCTGCTAGCGGAAAGCACATCCATCTTCGACCGACTTCATGAATTTCCAGTTTTAACGCCGACGCGCAATTCCGTCATCGGCCCAGTCGTCGATCAATTCCTGCTCGCGCATGGGGTCGCACCCCTGCCAACCCGGATCGAGACGGTTTCGGACGCATTCGGCAGGGCATTTTTGAGAATGAGCGATGCCATCTGGATCATCTCAGAAGGTGTTGTTGCGGCTGATATCGCTGACGGGACGCTCGCCATGCTGCCGCTAGACACGGCTGATACGAGCGGCCCTGTGGGATTGACAATGCGCGCCGATACGCAACCCTCTCTGCCGCTTGCGCTGCTCATGCAAACGATCCGCGAAACCGCTGGCACGCTTTGAGGCAAATCAAACCAGCATTCTGCGCAGTTCGGCCTGAACGACGAGCAAGGGCGGCAGATATTGTTCGACAAGATCGTCCATCGACGCCGCAGTCGCAGGCAGCCCGACATTGAGTGCCGCAACCGTCTGGCCGCGCATGTTGAGGATAGGCACCGCAATGGACCGCAGGCCGACCTCGACTTCCTGATCGATCAGTGAATAACCCCGCGCTCTAATGCGAGCCAGTTCTGCCGTCAGCGTCTCCCTGTCGGTCAATGTCCGTGGCGTGCGCGCTTCGAGATGCGAGATATCGAGGATGCGTTGGCAGTCTGGCTCAGCCAAAGCAGCGAGAAGGACGCGACCCATGGATGTGCAATAGGCCGGCAGTCGCGAACCAGGCATGAGTGCAATCGACATGACACGGCGCTGTGCCGCGCGGGCGACATAGACGATTTCCGCTTCGTCCAGAATGGACACAGACGTGCTCTGGCCGATCCGCTCCGACAATTGATCCAGCAGTGGCTGAACGATACGCGGCAGCGGCATGGTGGCGAGACAACCGGTGCCCAGACGCAGAACCTTAGGCGTTACGGTAAAGAACTTCCCGTCATAGGCGGCATATCCAAGCTCCGCCAATGTCAGCAGGCAACGCCGTGTCGTTGCCCTGTCAAGACCGGCGATGTCTGCCGCTTGGGAAATGGAAAGCCGCGGATGTTCGGCGCTGAATGCCTCGATCACCTTCAGACCCTTTGCGAGCCCTCCCATCAAGTCTCTCTCGCTGGTCATAGGACACATCCATTTTGTGCGATAATCGAACAAAAGTGATATAACGCACAAATACCTTGCAGTCGAGCTCGGTTCGGATTTACCTCAAAACAACGAAAGAGCATCGCTTGGGAGGCACCATGGATAAAACGATCAAAAGCGCGGCTGAGGCGGTCTCCGCCATCGGTGACGACGCGACGGTGATGATAGGCGGCTTTGGCGGCTCCGGCGCGCCAATTGAATTGATCCATGCGCTGATCGACAAGGGTTCGAAAAACCTCACCGTCATCAACAACAATGCCGGTAACGGACGCATCGGCATTGCCGCCATGATCGATGCTGGCATGGTCAGAAAGATGATCTGCTCCTTCCCCCGCTCTTCCGATCCGCGCGCTTTCACCGACCGCTATCTGGCGGGTGAGATCGAATTGGAACTGGTTCCGCAGGGCACGCTGGCCGAACGTATTCGTGCAGGTGGGGCTGGCATTCCGGCATTCTACACGCCGACCGCCTATGGCACCGAACTTGCCGATGGCAAGCCGATCGCCGAATTCGACGGACGCCATTATGTACAGGAGCGCTGGCTGAAAGCGGATTTCGCCATCGTCAAAGCGCATTTGGGGGACACCCAAGGCAACCTGACCTACAGCAAGGCTGGTCGCAACTTCAACCCGCTGATGTGCATGGCCGCGGCAACGACGATTGCCCAGGTTTCAAAGCTTGTTCCCGCAGGCGAGATCGATCCGGAGCAAGTCGTCACCCCCGGAATATTCGTCAACGGCGTGGTCGAAATCAATGATCCGCAACAGGAAGAAGCCTTGATCCGCGCAGGAGTGGCCTACGTATGACCGATACTCAAGCTCTCAACACATTCGAAGACATCAAGCTCTCCAATGCGCAGATCGCATGGCGCGCGGCGCAGGACATTGCCGATGGAGCTTATGTCAATCTGGGCATCGGCTTTCCGGAAATGGTTGCGCGGTATCAGCCGCCGGGCCGCGAGGCGATTTTCCACACCGAAAACGGCATTCTCAACTTCGGCGAAGCGCCGCCTGAGGGCGAGGAAGACTGGGATCTGATAAATGCCGGCAAGAAGGCCGTTACGCTGAAGCCGGGTGCTGCCTTCTTCCATCACGCGGATAGTTTCGCGATGGTCCGCGGTGGGCATCTGGATGTCGCAATTCTGGGCGCCTATCAGGTTGCGCAGAATGGCGATCTCGCAAACTGGCGGGTCGGCTCCAAGGGCGTGCCTGCCGTGGGCGGCGCGATGGACCTCGTCCACGGCGCAAAACAGGTTTTCGTCATTACGGAACATGTGACGAAGAAGGGCGAACCCAAGCTCGTCGAGAAATGCGCATTTCCTCTGACCGGCGTCGGCTGCATCACGCGCATCTATACCAGCCACGCGGTGGTGGATGTCGTGGACGGTCACTTCGTGTTGCAGGAAAAGCTGGCGGGCATGAGCATTGAAGACCTGCAAGCCATGACCGGTGCCAAGCTGCACACGGATGGCCCCGTGGCCGATCTCGTTGCTCCCGAACTGTGAGGTATCCGATATGACTGACGTCTTTATCTGCGACTATATTCGCACTCCCATCGGCCGCTTCGGCGGCGCCCTCTCCTCCGTTCGCGCTGACGATCTCGGCGCAATTCCCTTGAAGGCATTGATGGAGCGCAATCCATCGGTGGATTGGGAAGCGGTGGACGACGTGATTTTCGGCTGCGCCAATCAGGCCGGTGAAGACAACCGCAATGTCGCGCGTATGTCCCTGCTGCTTGCAGGACTGCCGGTTTCGGTGACGGGAACAACCATCAACCGCTTGTGCGGTTCCGGAATGGATGCCGTCATCACCGCCGCACGCGCCATTAAATCCGGCGAAGCCGAGCTGATGATTGCCGGTGGCGTGGAGAGCATGAGCCGCGCGCCCTTCGTGATGCCAAAGGCGGAAGCGGCTTTCTCCCGCAATGCCGAGATTTACGACACCACCATCGGCTGGCGTTTTGTGAACCCGGCCATGAAAGCGCTCTACGGCGTCGATTCCATGCCCGAGACGGGTGACAATGTCGCTATCGACTACGGCGTGTCCCGCGAGGATCAGGACGCCTTTGCGGTGCGGAGCCAACAGAAGGCTGCGCAAGCCCAGGCTAACGGAAGGCTGGTGAAGGAAATCACGCCGGTCAGCATTTTACAGCGCAAGGGCGATCCCGTCATCGTTTCCAAGGATGAGCATCCGCGCGAAACCAGCATCGAAGCGCTGGCGAAGTTGAGACCCGTTAACCGCATGGACGGCGCGACGGTGACGGCGGGTAACGCATCCGGCGTCAATGACGGTGCGGCGGCCTTGATCATCGCATCTGCGGAAGCAGCCAAGAAATACGGTCTAACACCGATTGCCCGCATTCTCGGCGGTGCGACGGCTGGCGTTCCTCCCCGCCTCATGGGCATAGGCCCCGCCCCCGCCTCACAGAAGCTTCTGGCCCGTCTTGGCTTAAAGCAGGAACAGTTGGATGTCATCGAACTCAATGAGGCGTTCGCGTCTCAAGGGCTTGCAACGCTGCGGCAGCTTGGTTTCGCCGACGACGACGCGCGTGCCAACATCAATGGTGGCGCGATTGCTCTCGGTCATCCGCTTGGCATGAGTGGAGCGCGCATCGCGGGTACTGCGGCGCTGGAACTTTCGCTCACAGGCAAAACCAAAGCGCTCGCCACCATGTGCATCGGTGTCGGCCAAGGCATCGCGATCGCTCTCGAACGGGTGTGAACGCACCTCACCATCGCAAACCGCAACGCGTCTTGCGATGGTGAATTACTGTATCGGTGCGGGGTTTGCCAGCGTGGCCTTCAACGCTTCACTCATGGGAACGTTGAGAGTGATACCTTTGCCGGGAATAGGGCTTTCGAACCAACGCTTATATAGCTCGGCCATATCGGGGCTTTTGTAAATTTCGGCAAGGGCATCATTCACAGCGGCAGTGAACTCGGTGTCGTTCAATCGCATCATGAAGCCGAAAGGCTGGGAACCAGTCACCTTCTCGGTCGAGACTTGGTAATCCGCCGGATTTTTGCTCTGCGCAATCATCGTGCTGAGCAGCACTTCGTCCATTGCAAAGGCAGACACGCGCCCATCCGTCACAAGGTCAAATGCGGCCTGCAAGGAATCCATTGGAACGACGGAAATATTGAGCTTCTGAGCGCGGTTGATTTCGTTGATGTCACTGACATTGACCGTGCCAAGCGCCACACTGACGGATCGCCCTTTTAGATCCGCAACTGTCTCAAGATGATTTTTGGCAAGAGACACGTAACGCGTCGCACTGTAGAAATGACTGATGGCGAAATTGGCGCTTTTTCGTCTCTCCACCGTGTTGGTGCTGGCATTGCATTCAATGTCGATCGTGCCATCGTTGAGCAGTTGAATACGATTGCTGGGTGTGCGCGGCACGAATTCGATGTCGATGGCTTCCAGCTTCAAGCGCGTTTTGAGTTTCTCAGCAACCTGACGGCAGAGATCGATGGAATAGCCAACGACCTCTCCATTCGGTGCCGTAAACGAGAACGGCGCGGTTACGCCGTAACCTATCCTGATCTTGCCGGTTTCCCTGATACGCTCAAGCGTCGGTGTGTTGAAGTCGGCAAAAGCGAAAGTGGCAGACAGCATGAACAGCGCCGCGGGTAGAACAAGGAAATCGGAAAGAGCACGTCTCATTGCAAGTACTCCTTGGGATCATGAAACGCAGCCTGTAGTTCCGAAGACATCGGCAGATTGAAATTGCGACCTTCCGGCGGGATAGGAGACATGAACCATTTGTCGTAGATGCGGTTGATTTCACCGCTGACAAACAGCTGTCGCAAAGCGTCGTTCACGACCTTGTTGAAAGCATCGTCACCCTTGCGCATCAATATTCCATAGGGCTCCGGTGGACCGAACGTCTCCGACGAGATCATGTACTCATCGGGAGACTTGGAAAACGCGACATGTGCCGCGAGCAAGACGCCATCCATGACGAATGCCGTTGCCTTGTTTGTTTCCACAAAGGCAAAACCATCGGAGTTCTGTCGTGCCAACATCACCGAAATATTGAGATTGTCGGCGCGGTTGATGTTCTGCAACTGATCGACATTCACCGTACCGGTGGTGGAGGCGACTGTGCGCCCGGCCAAATCTCTTATGCTTTTGACTTGACTTGATTTTTTCGCCACGAAACGGGTCGCCGTGATGAAGTGCGGATAGGAGAAGGCGACCTGCTCGCGCCGTTCCGCATTGTTGGTTGTGGCACTGCATTCCAGATCGATCTTACCGCTTTTAACCAGAAGAAAACGAGTGGCGGGCGTTGCGATCACGTAATTGATATTGATTTTGTCCAGATTGAGCTGGGCCCGGATATGTTCTGCGATGTCGTTACACAGTTCAACCGTATATCCGATGGCGCTACCATCCGCTGTCTTGTAGGCGAAGGGGACCTCGTCTTCGCGATAACCGATCGATATTGTTTTCGTTCGGGCAATCTTGTCCAAGGTGCCGCTCTCTTGCGCGTGGGCCAAAGACGCGGCACCGCCTGAGATCTGAAACAGGATTGCACTGAAAAGCGCGAATTTTAAAAGCTTTTTATTCACACACCAAAACTGAGGATATCGCATTCTTTCATGCTCCTAGCGATGACACCATCCGGGGATAAAAATCGTTATACGTATGCTGAAGCTCTTTAATGTTTGCAGGACGTCCAAGATGAAATCCCTGCCCTAATGTGCAGCCCACAGAGCGCACAAACTGGAGTTGGTATTCGGTCTCTATACCTTCTGCTGTGGTCTCCAAACCGAGGCCTTTTGCCAGTTGAAGCAGGTTTGCAACCACTGTCCGGCTTTCGGCCTGTTCCTGAAGATGCATGACGAAACTACGATCTATTTTTATTTTGGTGATCGGCAGCGTCAGAAGATAGCTGATGCCGGAATACCCTGTGCCGAAATCGTCCAGAGCGATACCGATACCCAGCGCCCGTAGACCCGCCAGCATTTCCCGGCATTCGAGCGAACATATCTGCACGCTCTCGGTCAATTCCAGTTCCAGCCTGTTGGCTGGAAGTCCGTGCGTGAACAGTGCGGATTTCACCTTTTGCGCAAAGTTGCCCTGTTGTAACTGCGCGGGAGAGACGTTGACGGCCAGAAATGTATCTGGCGGCAGTTTTGCGGCATCCGAACAGGCCTTGTTCAAGACCCATTCGCCAATTGCCACGATTTGCCCCGTCTTTTCGGCAACGGGAATGAAGTCTGCGGGCGAAACCCAGCCAAGTTTTGAATGGTGCCATCTCAAAAGGGCTTCGAACCCGACAGGCTCCAACTTCGAAACCGAGAATATTGGCTGATAATGCAGCTCGAATTCGCCGTTTCGCAAAGCGGCATCGAGATCGTGCTGGAGGACATGACCTCGCTCACCGGACATTTCCATGCCCTGCTTGAAAAACCGGAACGTGCCTCTGCCTTCAGATTTTGCTGCATAGAGAGCAATATCGGCCTTCTTGAGCAGTTCGGAAATCTCGCTGCCAACGGCGACTTCCGTACAAATGCCGATGCTGGTGCCGACAGAAACCTCTTTGCCCAGCAGCATGAAGGGTCTGGTTAAAGAACGAATGATGCTTGACGCAAGTTTGCTGGCTTCAACCAACGAATCCTTGCGCACGGCCTGGATAATGGCAAATTCATCGCCGCCGAAACGCGCCGCGATATCACCAGGCCTCATCAGAGACAGCAAACGTTCGGCGAAAGAAACGAGCAAAGCATCGCCACTGGCATGACCCAAGCCGTCATTGATCGATTTGAAGCGATCGAGGTCCAGCAGCATGATGTTGACGCGACGACCACCCTCACCCATTCCGGCAATCATTTCCTCCAGCTTCTTGCCGAAGAATGTGCGGTTCGGGAGCCCGGTGAGAGCGTCGTGGTGAGCAAGATGCTCCATGTGCTTGGCAACATCGCGAACCTGCCGCAAGTGCTCGCGCTCCACAACCGCCTCTCTCAACGTTTCGATTGCCACAGCGAAACGACCAATTTCATCATGGCGGTTCTGAAACGGTGTGACGGATCGCGTATCGTCGCGGGCGATACGGCTCAAAGCGCTGACGAGTGCCGGAACCGGCTTGAAAACCTTGCGCATGATCAGCGTAACCGCGGCACCGGTCAAAATCAGAATGGTCAAGAGCAGTACAAAAGAATTGCGCAGGAGCTTGTTCTGGCTTTCCTGCAGCGCATCGGCCTCGCCGATGGTCGTCACGAGCGCGCCTTGCAATTCACCCTTCAGATTGACGACGGGCACATAGGCGATGAAGTGACGAACCTTATCCACGTCCGCAAATCCGACGAAGAAATGGCTTGGATTGGTGTAATCAGGCAGGGAGAGGTCGAGACCGTTGCTGGAGCCGAAGGCTTCAGCTGAGCTGGTAAATGCTTGCTGGCCAGACGATTTCTGGAAGAGCCAGATATTGTTTTTCGTCTGCGAGGCGGCCAGACCAAGAACGTCTGCCGGGTTGAAACCCGTATCCAGTATGGACGCATCGTCACCCAGGGGGCGCTCGCTGATGATCTTGGTGATCTGACCATCATCGCCACTTTCAATCGCGATGAAGGTGTAGATGGAGCGAATAGCCGAGCTCGTGACTTGTGCATTCAACTCGGCCTGACGACGCCATTGTTCCAGCGAGTCCCGCTCGACCATGACCCAACCGATCGTTGCACCCATGACATAGGCAAGAACGACACTCGATACGAGGAAGACGTTTATTTTCCAGAAAAGCGAATGGTACCATACAAGTCGGGTTTGGCCCGCGTGCAGATCGGCGACTTGATGCTGAAGCGGCATCACAAGCGCTCGGTATCAGCCGTGCGACGCTCTACGCTTATGTCAGCCGTGGGCTGGTTCGCACGATGGAGGGACCGGACGATCCTCGCCGGCGGCTTTACAGCCGACACGACATAGACCGTTTGAGCAAAAACAAGTCGGTGGGTCGAAAACCGCGCGACGTGGCGGCGACGACGCTCGACTGGGGCTTACCGGTTCTGTCCTCCGGCATCACTCTGATCGAGGATGGTCACCTCTTTTATCGAGGTCGCGACGCAGTGAAGCTGGCCGAGCATCAAACACTCGAGAAGGTCGCCCGGCTGCTATGGTCATGCGAAGATCATGATCCATTCGTGAAAACAGTAAACGTTGAGTGGAACGCTGCGCTTCTCGACCTTACCAAGGATTTGCCACTGACCGAGCGGTGCCAGGCGCTGCTTGCATTTGTCGATGCGGGCAGGATGACGGCATGGCAGCGCGATAACAGAGTGTTGTGGCCGAGTGCCGTCGCGCTGTTGCGATCGATAACGGCAGCAATCAGCAGCAGTCAGCCTAGTGCCCTGCCTGTGCATCTGCATCTGGCGAGAGTCTGGAATATCGATGAGGCAGGTGCGGACATCATTCGGCGCACACTTGTGCTGCTCGCAGATCACGAGCTGAACGCTTCAGCCTTTGCAACGCGTGTCGTGGCGTCCACCGGCGCATCGCTTGGAGCATGCCTTGACGCTGGTCTTTCGGCGCTCAGCGGACCTTTGCACGGTGGCATGACGAGCCTTGTTGAAATTCTTTTCGATGAAATCGAAGACGCCAGAAGCGCAGCCGAGGTCGTGGAAAAACGATTGCGACGCGGTGATGGTCTGCCCGGCTTCGAACATCCCTTATACCCGGGAGGCGACCCGAGAGCGGCAGCGTTGCTACCTTTGTTGGGACCAAATGAAAAGCGCCAGTCCCTGATAGAAACAGTGGCCGAAACGACGGGAAAACTGCCAACAGTTGATGTGGCGCTGGTGTCCATTCGCC
This sequence comes from Agrobacterium sp. DSM 25558, assembly GCF_900100825.1. NCBI lineage: Bacteria > Pseudomonadati > Pseudomonadota > Alphaproteobacteria > Hyphomicrobiales > Rhizobiaceae > Agrobacterium > Agrobacterium sp. DSM 25558. Next base: position 15,937 of record NZ_FMUD01000009.1, read on the forward strand.
GTGAACTGGGTCTCCCACCAGGTGCAGCACTGGCGCTTTTTGCCGCAGGCAGAACAGTGGGTTGGATCGCGCACGCACTGGAGCAATTTCAGGAGAAAAAGCTGATCCGCCCCCGTGCGCGCTATGCCGGGCCACAACCCGAACGGACATAATGGATATTGGCGATAACGAATATATGTTGAAGACAATGTAATTCTCAGATCAACGATAGTCGCTTCACTTGCCAGCATCGCAAATGACTGTAATGAAATTGTCCTGAATTGACGTTACGGGAGGGTTTCGCATGACCACGATGACAGAGGCGAATATAAGACTTGGTGCTATTCTCGCCGAGGCTGAAAATCAGCAGTCATCGCTCGGCGTTGCGATCCTTGAAAGCAACGGTCTCGTGCCGGAGACAATCGAGATCGGCATGGCTGCGCAGGCAATCGCGGCAGCAGCCATCGGCAGGGAAGTCGACGGCTGGAAGATATCATTCAACAGTGGGCGGGCTATCGCTGCACCCCTTCTCGACGTGTACGACACCAGCATCGATGTCTCGTTCGAGGTGCCGAAACCAGGCGCAGTCGCCGTCGAAATCGAGATATGTTTCGTTCTGGCGAACGACATTCCGCCACCCGCAACAGGAGCAGAATATTCCCGAGAAGACGTGCTGTCGCACATCGCATCCGCTCACTTGGGGGCAGAGCTGGTCAGCTACCGGCTTGCGGAAGAAAACAAGGTGCCCTTCCCGCTGTTTTTGGCGGACCGCCTTGGCAACCACTCCTTTGTTCTGGGTCCGGAACTCGACAGCGCGGTTCTGGAGCGCGTCGCCAATCAGGATGCCACGTTGCCGGCGCTGATTATCGAAGGCGATGACGAGGTGCTGTTTGCGGCAGCCGCGAAACATCCGCAAGCCGATCCGATTGCTCCATTACTTGCCTATGCCAATGCACCGCTTGACCATCTCGGCGGCCTGAAACGTGGGCAAGTCGTGACCACCGGCAGCCTTTGCGGCGTTATCCGGCTATCCGGACAGACGAAAATAAAAGCGTCATGGGATGGCATCGCAGAAATGACGCTGGTGCTGCCGGCTTGAATGCTGCAGCGCACCCGTGACTTTTCACAGGGCGCAGAGACCCCTCATCACTGCTACACTGAAACCTGAAGAAATTGTCGTTGAACAGTTTTAACAGGAGATATTTCGATGGCGCAGTCGATCATGAATGCTCTTGGCAAGCCGCTTTATTATAGCGATACGTCAACCGGTTTTTTCTCGGCCACAGGCTCCGGCCCTGACCTTTATGGCACCACCAAAAACGATTCGATGTGGGGCGACAGCGGCGTCAACGTGACCATGCATGGTGGGACGGGTGATGACATTTATTACCTGTATTCCACCATCAATCGCGCCACGGAAGCAGCCGATCAGGGCACCGATACCATCAACACATGGATGAGCTACACGCTCCCCGACAATATTGAAAACCTGATTGTTACGGGCGATGGACGGAACGCCTTTGGAAACGCGCTCGATAACATCATCAGTGGCGGCTCTGCCAAACAGACGATCGATGGCGGCGCAGGCAACGACGTGCTGACCGGTGGTGGCGGAGCAGACACCTTCGTTTTCGCCAAGGGCAATGGCACGGATCTGATCACAGATTTCGGCTCTGACGACTTCATCCGGCTGGATGGCTACGGGGTGACATCCTTCGACCACCTCATCAGCACGTCCACGCAGAAGGGTGCGGACCTCTGGCTCAACTTCGACAATGGCGAGAGCGTCGTGCTGGCCAACACAACGGCCGATAGCCTCGATGCAGATCAATTCAGGCTGACGCTAGATCGCTCCAAGCTTACATCGACCTTTGCCGATGAATTCAACTCGCTTTCCCTCAGCGACGGGCAAAGCGGTGTTTGGGAGCCGAAATTCTGGTGGGCCGGAGAGGAAGGCGGCAGCCTTCACACCAACTCCGAAAAACAGTGGTATATCAATCCCGCCTATCAGCCGACCTCTTCAGTCAATCCATTTTCCGTCCAGAACGGCGTACTGACCATCACAGCAGCGGCAACACCAGATGCGATTTCCGACGCTGTGAACGGATATGACTATACCTCCGGCATGTTGACGACCCATTCATCCTTTTCGCAGACCTACGGATATTTCGAAATGCGGGCGGACATGCCAAGCGATCAAGGCGCATGGCCTGCTTTCTGGCTGTTGCCGGAAGACGGAAAATGGCCGCCTGAACTCGATGTCATCGAAATGCGCGGGCAAAACCCAAATACGTTGATCCTGTCAGCGCATTCCAACGAGACAGGTCAACAGACGTCGACCATCAACAACGTCAACGTGACCAGCACCGAAGGCTTTCACACATACGGACTGCTGTGGGATGAGGATCACATCACATGGTACTTCGATGATGTCGCGGTTGCCCAGATCGACACGCCAACCGACATGCATGACCCCATGTATATGATCGTCAATCTCGCTGTCGGCGGCATAGCCGGTACGCCGACAAACGGATTACCTAATGGGTCTGAGATGAAGATCGACTACATCCACGCTTATTCGATCAATGATCCCGCAGTAAGTGCTATGTCGCAAACAACGTCATCGGACAATCTGCTGGTCTGAGATCATCCGATGACAGAAGCTTTGGTATCGAAGTCGATTACCAGAGCTTCACATGCCTGTTCACATCCTTGTAGAGCAGGTAGCGGAAGCGTCCGGGGCCGCCTGCGTAACAGGCCTGCGGGCAAAATGCGCGCAGCCACATGAAATCACCGGCCTCGACTTCGACCCAGTCATTGTTCAAGCGATAGACGGCTTTGCCTTCCAACACGAAAAGCCCGTGTTCCATGACATGGGTTTCCATGAAGGGAATGGTCGCGCCTGGCTCGAATGTCACGATGTTGAGGTGCATATCGTAGCGACCGTCAGCGGGATCGATGAAGCGGGTCGTTGCCCATTTGCCATCCGTATCCGGCATCGCAGACAATTCATGCTCATCTTCATGGGTGAAGATGGCTGGTGGCAGCTCGAGCCCCTCCACGACATCGAACACTTTGCGGACCCAGTGGAACTTGGCGGGAACCGACCCGATGCCCTTGATTGTCCACGCATGACCAGCGGGAATATATGCGAAGGAACCGGACCGCATTGCATGTTGCTGGCCCTCATGCTCGATTGTCATCTCGCCATCGACCACAAAAATTGCGGCCTGTGCACGTGGATCCGGCTCAGGCTTTTCGCTGCCGCCACCGGGCAAAACTTCCATGACATATTGCGCAAAGGTCTCGGAAAATCCCGTCATCGGGCGAGAAATGATCCACGCCCGTGTGTCACGCCAGTGGGGAAGGACACTGGTGACGATGTCAGACATCACGCGCTTTGGAATGACCGCATAGGCAGTCGTGAATGTCGCCTTGCTGGACAGAAGCTCCGTCTGGCCCGGAAGCCCGCCAAAATCAGAATAATACCGTTTGTTTTCCATGATGCACTCCAAAGCCATGCTACGTCATAGAATGCTTTAGAGCCTTTCAGAGCCAAATGGAATCTTCATTTCGTCAGGCGCAAGCCGCGCCACCTCCACAGCAGCGCGGCTTGCAATTTCCCTAAAGGATCAAACCTTTTTCCGGATGACGCCGTAAACGATATTGCGGTTTTCTCCGAAAAACACCTCCGCTTCGAAGGCCGACGGATCGATGCTGGCATTGATGATGCTCCACATGTCCGCCTTCGAGCGCAGCAGCAGCGCCCAGTTCATGAAGGTCTCCATGAAACCGTCGTCGTCAATATCCTGTGCGAAGTTGGCGAACAGGAATGTGCCGCCCGGTTTCAGCATGTCAAGGCAACGCTGTGTCAAAGTGATTGCCACCTTATCGACGAGATAATCGTAAAGGCCTGCGGCGTAGACGAAATCGAACTTTCCAAGGTCATGCTTGCGGGACATGAGGCCGCGAACCGACCCGTCGATAGCTTCGATAGCGGTGCCGCTAAAGTCTCTTGCAATTGCGCCGATACTCATCGGGTCCTGATCGAGCGCGACCCACCGCTTGATCTGGCCTTTTGCCAAGGCCTTCGACCGACTGGCTTCGCGGAGATGCCCTGCTGCCACCGTCAGTATTTCGGTTTCCGGCCCCTTCTGCTCAGCAATCTGGTCGACGTAGCGTGTCAGAATATCCAGGCGTTCGCGCACTGCGGCCGAGGATAAAGAGTTTCTGGTGCATTCATAAAGTGCCGCGCCCAAAGGAGATGCTGCACTCACCTTATCGGCAACAGCTTCGTGCCCATAAATGAAATCGAGCAGTTGTGCGTCACCGGAATAGCCACGCGGCTTTTCGAAAGACCAATTGGTAAACGGATCCTGATGCAAATATTCGGCGACAGCGTGGTTTTGAGCGATGGGAATAAGCTCTTTCCACACTCCAGAATGGTATTTTTTTCGTAGTCGATGCAATCTCTCGGCGACTGAATGTATAATGTTCTGTGGGAAATTGTTCCCAATAAATTGCTGTTGTGCCAAATTGAGAATGAGGGCAAGCTCTGCTTGTCCGAGCACCAACTGCTCTTGAAATAGCTCCCCTCTCTTGGCAAAAATTTCCTGGGATATGGCTTCCGGAGTGATCAAACTCTCTCCGTCGAATGATTTATTCTTGAGCTGGGACACCAACACCTCCAACGTTTAACACATTGTTAACGCTATAACAATTTGAACGGGATGGCGAGGGGCGGAAACAGTAGAATCTTGCGTTGCAGCAATTTATTTCTAGGTATTCACGTTTAAGGTAAATCTAATACCCAAGCTTTTCCTGCTGGGGATTCAAAGAAACTTAATCTGCACCGGAATAGAGTTCGGCGCTCGTTGTTACTCTGCAATCCGCGCATGAAAGACCAAAGTCTTGGAGCAGGTTTGTCGAACAATCGGCGGAATAGCGAAGGCATTATTGCGAAATTATTGCAACCAATGGGTCAGTGCATGAAGCACAGTTTAGCAGACGTGGTTGAGTTTGATTTGCATGCGGACGCTTCTCGTAAGAGATCGGCTGATACGATGCGCGCACTCTTCTTGGACGAAGCCGATACGAAAAGACGACTGGCGATACGGCGAGGCCTTTGGGCCTCCGGGCCAATCTATCTGATGTTCTCGCTAACCGACCTTCTTCTCATTCCAGACGTCGCCATCCATACGATGTTCGTCCGTTTCGTTGTCGGCATTTTAGCGCTGATGACGTTGGAAATGCAGGTCCGCGCCGAAGTGAAGACGGACCAGATGGACATCACCTGCGCTGCTGCGGTGGTCAGCAGCTATATCGGCTGGCTTTTGCCAGCGATGATGAGCAGTCACGTCACCAACATGTCCTATTACATGGTTTTCGGCGCGATATTCATGATGGGGGCGAACCTTTTCTTCACCTTCAATTTCAAGCTGTCGCTGATCGCGTCCAGCCTGATCCTCGGGACTTATTTCGTCGCGCTGAGCTATTTCCATGAAGATATCTATTACCTGATTGCCTTTGGTACCTTTTACCTCACTTGCTTCGCCTTCACGTCCTACGTGAACCTGCGTCTTAACCGCGAGCGCTACCATGTGTTCCTCAACGCCATCGAAGCCAAGGTGCAGCAGAAGGAGGCGGAAGATCGCGGCGAAGCGCTTTTGCGGCTTTCCAACACCGATCCGTTGACGGGCCTTGAAAATCGTAGGGCAATCGACAGCAGGTTGCGTCAGCTGTGGGATGAGTGGATCAAGGCCGAGCATAATTTCGCGGTGTTTCTGATCGATGTCGATTTCTTCAAGAAGTACAATGACTATTACGGCCATCAGGAAGGTGACCGTTGCCTGATACAGGTCGCGCAGATGCTGGAAACCAGCATGAGCCGTTTCGACGCGGTGATCGGACGTTATGGTGGCGAAGAATTCATCGCGCTTGCCCGGTTCAGAACGCACAAAGACATTGAAGACATAGCCGAGACACTGCGAAAAACCGTAGAGGGCATGGCCCTGGCACATGAGAGACGGCGGGACGGCACGTCCGTCATCACCGTCAGCGTCGGTGCGTCCTTCACGCGGCCACAGCCCGATCCGAAGCTGGAGCGCATCGTCAACGAGGCCGACCGCGCGCTGTATCTCGCCAAGGCGAATGGTCGCAACACGGTCAAGCTGTTCGATCCAAACGATCCCCACAACAGCGACGATACGGAAAACGTCGCAGCTCTTCTCAATATTGCGATTGAGCAAGATCTGGTTTCGCTTGTCTATCAGCCGATCAAGAACCTTTCGTCCGGCAAGATCGATGGCGTGGAGGCTCTGATGCGGCTGAAGCTGCTGGATGGAACGTCTGTACCACCCAGCATATTCATTCCAATCGCGGAACGCACCGGCACCATCATGGAACTTGGCCTTTGGGCCGTGCGTACTGCCTGCCAGCAGGTCATCCGTTGCGACAGGATGTCAGTCGTCAGCGTCAATGTTTCGCCAATTCAGTTGAAAAGCCCAGGCTTTGCTACCTCCATCGCCGCCATTCTGGGTGATGTGGGCGTATCCGGCGGCAGGCTCGCTTTCGAGATTACCGAAGGTCTTGAGATGGATATGAATTCAGATGTCCTGCGTTGCATCAGCGATCTCAAGACGCTGGGCATCAAAATCTGGCTGGATGACTTCGGCACCGGCTTTGCTGGACTGTCGTGGCTGCGCCTGATCGACTTCGACACTGTGAAAATCGACAAGTCTTTCCTTCATGACGGCATGACACCGCGCGGCAGGGCAATGTTGAGCGATATCATCGGCCTCATTCGCAACCGCGGCCACAAGATACTGGTCGAAGGCGTCGAGACCGCCGAGCAACTTGAGCTGTTGAAAGAGCTGCGGATCGATCAGGTCCAGGGCTATTATGTGGGGCGCCCTGCCCCGGTGGACAAGCTCGAAGGCTGCTCTACACGTTACCTCCCCCGCACCGGCCTTATGCGCCCTGCTTGAATGAAAAACCCGGCACTTGTGCGTCGCCGGGTTTCATATTCTTCATGAGCTGACGTCTCAGTCGATCGCACCCGGCACTTCGCACATCTCGCGCTCACCGACGATGATCGACCGCTTGCCGACATGGTTCGCAGGTCCGACGATGCCTTCCTGCTCCATGCGCTCAACCAGAGAGGCTGCGCGATTATAGCCGATGGAGAGGCGACGCTGGATATATGACGTCGAGCATTTCTTGTCGCGCAGCACGACCTTTACGGCCTTTTCGTAAAGGTCTGCCGTGTCGTCTTCACCCATGGCCGATTTGTCGAAAACGGCGCTGTCTTCTTCCACGCCCTCATCCGCCTCGTCTGCGTCTTCGGTAACGGTGCCCAGATATTCGGGACGTCCCTGTGTTTTCAGATGCGCGACGACCTTTTCGACCTCTTCATCCGAAACGAATGGACCGTGCACACGAGAAATGCGCCCACCGCCAACCATGTGCAGCATATCGCCCTGCCCCAGCAGATGCTCAGCACCCTGCTCGCCCAGAATGGTACGGCTATCGATCTTGGACGTGACCTGGAAGGAGATACGCGTCGGGAAGTTGGCCTTGATGGTGCCTGTGATGACATCGACCGATGGACGCTGCGTTGCCATGATGAGGTGAATACCGGCGGCACGGGCCATCTGCGCCAGACGCTGAATAGCGCCTTCGATTTCCTTACCCGCCACCATCATCAGATCGGCCATTTCATCGACGATAACGACGATGTAAGGCATGGCCGTCAGGTCCATCTCTTCCTGCTCGTAGACGGCTTCGCCGGTGGCGCGATCAAACCCGGTCTGCACATTGCACATGACGGTTTCACCCTTGGCACGGGCAGAAGCCGCACGGGCATTATAGCCATCGATATTGCGAACACCCAGACGCGACATCTTGCGATACCGGTCTTCCATTTCCCGGACCGCCCACTTCAGCGCCATGACGGCTTTCTTCGGGTCGGTTACGACAGGTGTCAGCAGGTGCGGAATGCCGTCATAAACGGACAACTCCAGCATCTTGGGATCGACCATGATCAGGCGGCACTCTTCCGGCTTCAACCGGTAGAGCAACGACAGGATCATGGTATTGATTGCAACAGATTTACCGGAACCGGTGGTGCCCGCGACCAGAAGATGCGGCATCTTGGCCAGTTCCGCCACGACAGGCTCGCCGCCAATGGTTTTGCCAAGGCAAAGCGCCAGTTTCATGCGCGTTTCGGAATAATCCGGGGATTCGATCAGTTCGCGGAAATACACCGTCTCGCGAACCGGGTTCGGCAGCTCGATACCGATGACGTTGCGGCCGGGCACCACAGCAACGCGGGCAGAGAGCGCCGACATGGAACGAGCGATATCGTCCGACAAGCCGATGACACGCGAAGATTTAACACCGGGGGCGGGCTCGAATTCATAAAGCGTCACGACCGGACCGGGACGCACATCGATGATTTCGCCCTTGATGCCGAAATCTTCCAGCACGCTTTCCAGAAGGCCAGCACTCTGTTCCAGCGCTTCAGGCGTCATCGTCGTGGTTTGTAGAACCTGCGGCTTTTGAAGCAGATCGATCGGTGGAAATTCGTATTCACCCTCACCGAAAACCGGCGCGTCCAGGAACATCGGCTGATTGGCGTTGCGGGCAACCGTGCGCATTTCACGGCGCGGCGCGGTCAGCGCGACAGGTTCGACCACCGCTTCCTCGACAACGGCAGGAGCAGGCATTGGCTCTTCGACCGCAGCGACGACCTCAACCTGTTCAACCTCTTGGATATCGGACTGTTGCACAGGGCGGACATCGACCTGCCGATAGAGCGCAACGGCTGAGCCTTCCGGCTTGATGAACGCCGGCTTTTCAATGGCTGGAAGTGGTTGCCGGATGACCTGCGCCGGACGCGGAGCAGGCTTTACGACAGCGGCGGGCACCGGTGCTGCAGCGACCCGTTGTGCCTTGATGCGCGCCAGTTCCGCAAGCCGCATAGGCTGGGACGGTGGAAGGATGGTCGTCCCGACATCCAGGCTCATCGCTTCCCAGAACATTTCGTCGGACAGGACTTCTGCAAAGGCAGGAACGTTGAATGAAGCGGCGGGCTGCTCTGTCGGAAAACATGCAACGTCTATCTGTTCGGCACTGACTGCGTCCGATACCTGCGTTACGTCGGCAGCGGCTTCGATCGGCGCGAATGCTTCCTGCTCCTGACGCAAAGCCAGTTCGCGGCGCAGACGGTAGGTCAACGCAAGCGCTCCTGTTGCGCCGGGCGGCTGCGGCAGCACGGCTGGTTTTGCGATTCGGCGTTCTACAGTCTCTTGCTTCGGCGCGGTCTTTTCGACGGCGGCAACCGCCGCTGGCTCTGGCGCAGCAGCCACAGGCGCGATTTCAGTCTCGGCTCTGCTTTGCGCAGAGGTTGGAGCCTGCTTTCCAGCAACAAGATTTTGCGGCGTGCGGGTAAAACGTACATTTGGCCCAAGCGTAAAGTGGTTTTGCCACAAAGGCATCTCTTCACGGCCCTCGATCGCATTGGCTGCGTTCTGGTCGGCATTATGCCCTATAACGGCACGCTGATCTGCCGTTAACGGCATCAACTCAGGGCGGATGTCTTGAGAAGCGCTAGGCTCCGCAATGGACTGTTCCTGTCCTCGCTCATCTATCATGTTGAGGGAATAGTTTGAATTCGATCGAGGAAAACGCATCACAGCCTGTACACTCATCATAAACGGACATTCGGCACAACAAATGAGATAGAAAATAAAGGTTAATCACATGTTGCCAACGGCCCCTCTCGGATGCGTTTTCATCATCTTATTTATGGCTGTGTCTGCACGGCCACGCGGCCGAAATCTGCAGATACAAATGAAAATCGCAGTTATTCCAGCTACTTACCGACATCATAACCTCTTTAAATCGTTACTAAACTCAATTTATCCAATAGTCAGTCAAGTCTAACAAATATTGACTTTACAACTAACATGTTAATGTCGTATCAGATGATGGTCAGTTCAGGAGGAGCAGGACATTGACTGGTAAATTCGGCCTTTCGGCAGCACTCACAACCCCTTTTGCGCAGGACGGAAGCATTGATTTCCCGACACTGGTTGCGCAAGCCAAGCGCTCGCTAGCCGCTGGCTGCAACAGCGTCACACTGTTTGGAACGACCGGTGAAGGCAGCTCCATCGGCAACAGGGAACGGGCCGAGGTCTTGTCGGCGTGTCTGGACGCGGGCATTGATCCAACGTCTCTCGTCGCAGGTGTTCTGGTCGACTCAGCGCAAGATGCCGCCGATCAAGCCGGAGCCGCTCTCGATGCTGGCGTGCGCAACATTCTCCTCGCGCCACCATCCTATTTCAAGAATGTCAGCGATGAAGGCCTGTTCGAATGGTTCTCAGCTGTTTTTCAGCAGCTTGGAGACAAGGCGCGCGACATTCTCGTATATAACATCCCCTCGGTCACCATGGTCGCGCTTTCGGTCGAATTGATCGGCCGCCTGCGTCACGCATTTCCGGGCATCGTTACCGGCGTAAAGGATTCGTCCGGTGACTGGCCTTACACGCAAAGACTGCTGGCCGAACACCGTGACCTCATCATCCTCATCGGAGACGAACGTCATCTGGCACAAGGTGTTCGCCTCGGCGGTCAGGGTGCCATTTCTGGCTGCGCAAATTTCCTTCCAAATGAAGTCCGCGCCATGGCTGTGGACGGTGTGGATGACCCCCGCGTCTTGGACCTTGTCGGTGAACTGTTGAAATATCCGGTTACGCCTGCGGTGAAGGTGCTCGTCTCGCATGTGACCGGCGAGAACATATGGAATTCCGTACGTCCACCACTGGTTTCCATTTCCGCTGAAAACCGTACAAAGCTTGTGGCGGCGTTCGAGTCGCTTTTCCGCAGCCAAGCGGCTTAGAAAGAAAATGCATGGATGACACTGGCGAACAGACCACGTTGCGCGAAAAGGCCTATGAGAGCTTCACGCTCCACCTTCTCGCGCGCGATGTTCGCCCAGGCCAGTTCATTTCCCAACGTCGCCTCGTGGAACTGACAGGATTGCCACTTGGCGCAATCCGTGAGGCCATTCCACGGCTGGAAGCGGACGGGTTGATCAAGACTGTGCCGCAGCGTGGGCTTCAGGTGGCGCATATCGACATCAACCTCATCCGTGAGGCGTTTCAGTTTCGCATTTTCATGGAGAAGGAAGCAGTCGCTATTTTTACGCGCACAGCTTCCGACGACACGATTGCAGGGATGATAAAGGAGCACCGCGATATTGGGGAGGCAGCGCAAAGCGGCAAGACTTCGCCGGAACTGGATGCGCGTGCTCAGGCCGTTGATTGGGGCATGCACGATGCTTTCATCGACTCGCTCGGCAACTCCATCATCTCGAATGCCTACCGGGTCAATTCGATCAAGATGCGACTGATCAACCAGGAGCGCTTTCGCATTGCCGGTCACGTCAAATCTGTGATGGCGGAGCATCTGACCATTCTCGAAGCCATCGAGCGACGGGCACCGGAAGAAGCGGCGGAAAGACTGGTCGCCCACATTCGCAATGCGAGAGACCGGGCTCTAGCAGTTTAGACCATCGGTCGATCCGATGAGGAACGGACTATAAATCATCGGCCGAAGGTGAGGAGATTTTCGGCCAAACAGGAGGAGGAACACATGACGCATTCACTGCTCAATCCCACACGCCGTGCATTCATGGCCGGAACGGCAGCTATTGCCGGCACTGCCGCATTCGGCATTCGCCCAGCCGCCGCTGCCGTCGACTGGAAGAAGCACGCTGGCACGACGCTGGAAGTCAATCTCGTCAAAAGCCCGCGCAGCGAAACGCTTCTGAAATACATCAAGGAATTCGAAGAGCTGACCGGCATCAAGGTCAATGCCGAGGCGACGCCTGAACAGCAGCAGCGCCAGAAAGTCGTCATCGAACTGTCCTCCGGCAGACCAAGTTTCGACGTGGTTCACCTGAGCTATCACGTCCAGAAGCGCCAGTTCGAAAAGGGCAAGTGGCTGGCCGATATCAGCGGCTTCCTGAAAGACCCTACACTGACAGATCCTTCGCTGGTCGAGAGCGATTTTGCCGAAGCAGGCATGCAGTTTGCCAAGGATAGCGATGGCGTTCTGCGCTCCCTTCCCTTCTCGGTGGATTACTGGATTCTTTACTGGAACAAGGAATTGTTTGCAGCCAAGGGCCTGAAATATCCGCAGACTTTCGACGAGCTCGTTGCTGCAGCGGAAGCGCTGACCGATCCGTCCACCAACACCTATGGCTTCGTGGCACGCGGCCTGAAAAATGCCAATACGCCGGTCTGGACATCGCTGATGCTGGGTTACGGCGCAGCGCCAATCGTAGATGGTAAGATCGACGCCACAACCAAGGAAGCAGTGGAAGCGGCAACGCTTTACCAACGCCTGATGACCAAAGCGGCACCTCCCGGCGTTTCCGGGTTCAACTGGGCAGAGGCGCAGTCTGCCTTCCTGCAGGGCAAGATCGGCATGTGGCTGGATGGCGTCGGCTTTGCACCGCCTATCGAAAACCCGGAAAAGTCGCGCGTCGTCGGCAAGGCAGGCTACGGCGTCATGCCGAAGGGTCCGGCGCAACAGGCTGCAGGCACGTTCGGGGACGGCCTTGGCGTGGTCGAAGCCTCCACCAAGAAAGAAGCAGCTTACCTCTTCTGCCAATGGGCGATTTCCCACGAAATGGGTGCCCGCCTGTTGCAGGCTGGTGCAGGCGTGCCGTTCCGTCAGTCCATTCTGGAAGATGCCAAAGTTCGCGAAGGCGTGAAGATGCCAGCGGAGTGGCTGGATGCGGTCGTCGGTTCCGGCAAGGTTTCCAAGTTGGCCCTTCCCGTCATCATCCCGGTCACGGAATTCCGCGACATCTACGGCGTCGGCCTCACCAACATGATTGGTGGCGCAGACCCGGCAGCCGAACTCAAGAAAGCGACCGAACAGTTCGCACCTGTTCTGGCACGTAGCGAGGGATAATGGTGTCCGTCAGCATCGAAAACACAGCCAAGACGACGAAAGTCATCAGAAGGAGCAAGCCCACGCGGCTTGCTCCCAATTACTGGCCTTTCGTCATACCCGCCCTCGTCGTCATCGCAGCGGTGATCGTTTTTCCATGGGTGTTTACTCTGTGGATGAGCGCGCAGCGCTGGACGCTGGGGCAGGAACAGAGCTTCATCGGTTTCGACAACTACATCCGTCTGGCAAGCGATGCGCGGTTCTGGGAATCGCTCTGGCATACGCTGGTCTATACGACGCTATCGGTTGTCGCGCCCTTGTTTCTGGGTACGCTGGCGGCATTGCTGTTCGATGCGGAATTTCCATTACGCGGTTTTCTGCGTGGCATTTTCGTCATGCCGATGATGGCAACTCCGGTTGCCATCGCACTCGTCTGGACCATGATGTACCATCCCCAGCTTGGCGTCTTAAACTATCTCTTGTCCTTCATCGGCATTGGCCCGCTGGAGTGGATCTATAACCAGTCGACCGTCATTCCCTCTTTGGTGCTGGTGGAAACATGGCAGTGGACTCCGCTCGTCATGCTCATCGTTCTCGGTGGTCTCGCCGCCGTGCCGCGTGAGCCCTATGAAAGTGCTGAAATCGACGGTGCCAATGCCTGGCAGAAGTTCCGCTATCTCACCATGCCGATGATCGCGCCCTTCCTGATGATCGCCGTCATCATCCGTTCCATCGACGCCGTTAAAAGCTTCGACATCATCTATGCGATGACGCAGGGCGGACCCGGTACGGCATCTGAAACGATCAACATCTATCTCTACAACACGGCCTTTGCCTATTACGACATCGGTTACGGCTCGGCCATGGCCGTCGTGTTCTTCATCGTCATCGTCGCGCTGTCCTTCGTACTCTTGATGGTACGTGCCCGCACCCAATGGAACGAGATGGAGGATCGCTGATGAAACGCAAGACGCTCAATAAGATTGGCCTGTTCTTCGTCGCGCTCGTGATGATTTCGCCGGTCATCCTATTTTTCCTCTGGATGATCTCGCTCTCGCTGAAATACGAAATCGACAACGGAGCCTATCCGCCCATCCTCATTCCGGAACGCATCGCGTGGTCGAACTATGTGAAGGTGTTCGAGGAGAACAACTTCTTCCTCTATTTCTGGAATTCTGTGCTCGTCACCGGCGCGGCAACCTTCCTCGCACTCGTCATCGGCGTTCCCGCCGGTTACGGCATCGCGCGGTTGAAGGCGGAGAAGGCGGCGATCGTCATCATGATTGCACGCATGACGCCAGGCCTTTCCTTCCTCATTCCGCTGTTTCTCCTGTTCCAATGGCTGAACCTGCTGGGCACGCTGTGGCCGCAGATCATCATCCACTTGGTCGTCACCGTACCCATCGTGGTCTGGATCATGATCGGCTATTTCGAAACGACGCCGAAGGAACTCGAGGAAGCAGCCAGTATGGACGGCGCGTCGTCATGGCAGGTCTTCCGGCTCGTGGCTCTGCCCATCGCCAAACCTGGCATCGTCGTGTCCTTCATTCTCGCCGTCATCTTCTCTTGGAACAACTTCGTCTTCGGCATCGTGCTGGCCAGCCGTGAAACGCGCACCCTGCCGGTCGCGGTCTATAACATGCTGTCCTTCGAGCAGGTCAGTTGGGGTCCGCTTGCGGCCGCGGCGCTGATCGTCACGCTGCCAGTGCTGTTGCTCACGATGTTCGCGCAGAAGCAGATCGTTGCAGGCCTTACAGCCGGCGCTGTCAAAGGCGGTTAACTCATTAAATTCATTACGGGATCAAAACCATGGCACCGGTCAATATTCAAAATGTTCAAAAGCGCTTCGGCGCAGTCAACGTCATCCACGGCATCGATATCGATATTGGCGATGGTGAATTCGTCGTCCTCGTCGGCCCCTCCGGCTGCGGCAAATCCACCCTGCTGCGCATGATTGCGGGTCTGGAAGAAGTCAGCGACGGCGAAATCCGCATTGGCGCACGGGAGGTCAGCAATCTGCCTGCCCGTGATCGCGATATCGCCATGGTTTTCCAGAACTACGCCCTTTATCCGCACATGACGGTTAAAGAAAATATGGGTTTTGCGCTGAAGCTCAAGAAGGTCAGCGCCAACGAAACCGCCGAGAAGGTCAACAAGGCGGCCGCTATTCTGGGTCTCGACAAGCTGCTGGATCGTTTCCCACGCCAGCTTTCCGGCGGGCAACGCCAGCGCGTCGCCATGGGCCGCGCCCTGGTGCGCGACCCGCAGGTCTTCTTATTCGATGAGCCCCTGTCCAACCTTGATGCCAAGCTGCGGGTGCAGATGCGCGGTGAAATCAAGGCCCTGCATCAGCGCATCGGCACCACCACCATTTATGTGACCCATGACCAGGTGGAAGCCATGACAATGGCCGACAAGATCGTGGTGCTGCATGATGGCGTCATCGAGCAGATCGGCGCGCCGCTTGAGCTTTATGACCGCCCCGCCAACCTCTTCGTGGCTGGTTTCATTGGCTCACCCGCGATGAACTTCATTCGTGGCCGCGTAGAAGAAGGCGTCTTCCGCACCTCCAAGGGGCTGACACTGCCCCTGCCTCAGACGGCAAATCCCGCTGAACTCGGCGGGCGTGATCTCGTCTATGGCATCAGACCTGAACATATCCGTGTTGCCGAAAACGGGATCGCAGGCCGGGTTGGGTTGGTCGAAGGCACAGGCTCGGAAATCTATGCGAAGCTGGATTGCATGGGCGAGGACATTGCCTGCCTGTTCCGCGAGCGACTGGATATCCGCTTTGGCGACACCGTCAGCATTGCCATTGATCCCGCCTCCGTGCATCTGTTCGACCGGGAAACAGGCAAGCGAATCTGATCGTCCATGGGTGAAAACGAAAAACACGGCAAGCATGTGTTGTGCGTGGGTGCTGCCGTGCTGGACACGCTGTTCAGGGTACACGACATGCCCACCGGCCAAGGCAAGGTGCTGCCCTACGACATGCTGCAGATTGCCGAAGGCATGGCATCGAGCGCCGCTTATACGGTTCACCGCATGGGCGGCCGCGCCAGCCTGTGGGGTGCCGTGGGCGACGATGAGACGGGCCGCCGCATTCTTCGCGACCTCACCGAAAGCGGCATCGATACATCGGGTATGACAGTCGCAAAAGGCGCACGCTCAGCCCTCTCGACGATCATTATCGATGACAATGGCGAGCGGCTGATCGTGCCGTTTTACGATCATAAACTGCATGAGACCAAGCGCTCCTGCACGACGGAAGACTTGGCACCCTTTGATGCCGTTCTGGTGGATGTGCGCTGGCCGGACTTGGCATTCGATGTGCTGACGCTTGCACGCTCACTCGGTAAACATGCCGTTCTCGATGGCGATGTTGCGCCCGTGGAAACGCTGGAACGGCTCGCACCGGCGGCAACGCACATTATCTTTTCAGAACCTGCTGCCGAACGGCTGACGGACACCAGCGATGTGCCCGCGATGTTGCCGATCTTGCATGCACGCTATCCACAGACCTTCATTGCCGTCACCGCAGGACCTGCGGGCTGCTATTGGACGGAGCCGAACAATTCGGCTGTTCATTTCCAGTCGACACTGAAAGTGGATGCCATCGATACGCTGGCGGCCGGAGACGTGTTCCACGGTACATTCGCCCTTGCGATTGCGGAAGGCATCAAAAGCCGCGAAGCCATTCAATTGTCCTCGGTCGCTGCCGCTCTTAAATGTACTGTCTTCGGCGGTCGTGCAGGTACACCGACGAGAGCCGAAACAGAGGCTCGGCTTCATCAGTGGATATCAACGCTTCACGAGCCGTGATTGAGAGCAGCCTGCGAAATGACCTGCATCAGGACATGATCAGACCGCCATCGACATTGATGGTCTGGCCGGTGATATAGGCAGCATCATCGCTTGCAAGGAACGTCACGAGACCAGCGACATCCGCACCGGAGCCCGCACGCTTCATGGGAATGCCCTGAACCCATTCCTTCATGAGTTCTCCTGGCGCGTAGGTTCCCAGCAGCTTGCCCCACGCCTCGTCATTATAAGCCCACATATCGGTTTCGATGATGCCGGGGCAGAAGGCGTTGACGGTGATGGCTTCCACCGCCACCTCTTTTGCAAGGCTCTGAGTGATGCCAACGACACCCATTTTGGATGCGGCGTAATGTGGTGTGTAGATGAAACCGTCACGCGCCTGCCCGGATGCCGTGTTGATGATGCGCCCACCACGCTTGTGCTTGCGCATACGGGCAATCGCTTCCTGGGCGCAGAGGAAAACACCTTTGGTGTTGACCGCCATGACCTTGTCCCACTCGTTTTCGGTCATGTCCTCGATTTTGGCGATGGTGATGACGCCTGCATTCTGGATGGACACATCGACGGAGCCGAATGCCTTTTCGGCTGCATCGTAAAGCGCGACGACATCAGCCTTGCTGGTGACATCCCCGACAACCGAAATGGCTTTTCCGCCATCCGCCTTTATCTGTTCAGCCACGGCGTGAACCGCCTCTTCATTGGCGGAGACCACGAGGTTGGCCCCCTCCTCCGCAAAGCGCTTGGCAATTGCGGCACCGATGCCGCGACTACCGCCGGTTATGACGACCGTCTTGTTATGAAACCGGGACATGCGACCTCCATTTGATGGTGTTTGGGTGAGTTCTGAGAGGTTAGCCGCCTCTCACCAGCAGCAGAAACCACCATCCACCAGCAGATCGACACCCGTGACGTAGCTTGCGGCGTTGGACAGGAGGAAGACGGCGGGACCGACCATTTCATCGACGCTTGCCATACGCTGCATCGGTGTCTGCTCTTCGAAAAGCTTTGTCTGGTGCACCATTTCCGGGCGGGTGTTCATCGGCGTTGCCGTGTAGCCCGGCGAGATGGTGTTGACCCGGATTCCGCGATCCACCCATTCCATCGCCATCGACTTCGACATGTGGATGACGCCTGCCTTGGAGGCATTGTAGTGCGCCTGATTGAGGCCGCGATTGACGATGACGCCGGACATGGAGGCGATATTGACGATGGACCCCTTACCATGTCTCAGCATGGCGCGCGATTGCGCCTGGCAGGACAGGAAAATTCCCTTGAGATTGATATCCATCAGGGTCTGATACTGATCTTCTTCCATATCCTCGGCGCGGTTGGCATTGGCGATGCCAGCGGCGTTGACGGCAAGGGAAAGATTTCCAAGTTCGGTTTCGGTGCGACTGACAGCGTCAACCAGAGCCGACTTGCTCGTCACGTCTGCCGCAATCTGGATGGACCTGCGTCCCGCAGACCGGATGAATTCCGCCGTCTGGGCCAGACCATCATCACTGCGACGATCGAGCAGCGCCACGTCGGCACCGCATTGTGCCAGACCGATGGCAATCCTCTGGCCGATGCCGCTTCCGGCACCGGTAACGATGGCGACCTGTCCAGACAGATCGAAAAGCTTGGGAGCATTGAGCGTAATGTCGGCCATCGCTCTTCCTTTCATTGATAATTCAACTGGTTGCGAGTTCCATGATCGAGACATCATTGGCCTCGTCACGGTTAAGAATGCCGGCCTGATTGCCCTGCGCGAGCACAAGGATACGGTGTGAGACGCCCAGCACCTCCTCAAGATCGGAGCTGACGACGATAACCGCAACGCCCTGTTTGGCGAGGTTGGCGATAATATCGTAGATGCCTGCACGCGCACCAACGTCGATGCCGCGGGTCGGTTCATCCAGCACGACGACGCTGGGATTGCGGGCAAGCCATTTGGCAATGACCACCTTTTGCTGATTGCCGCCGGAAAGATCGGATGCAGGCTGTTCGCCACGCCCCTTCACGCCGAACTTGGAAATTGCATTGTTGGCAAAGTCGCGCTTCATGCCACTGCTCAGCCAGCGACCGCCCAACTGGTCGAGATTGGCGTAGATCAAATTTTCGCCGATGCGATGCGAGACGATCAAACCCTGATCCTTGCGGTCTTCCGGCACCATGACAATACCGTTGTCGATGGCGTCGGATGGGCTGCGCAGTGCCAGTTCCTTGCCATTGAGGCGGATTGCGCCAGATCGAATGGGATCAGCGCCTGCAATTGCGCGAACCAATTCGGTTCTGCCCGCGCCTACCAGCCCGGCAATACCAAGAATCTCTCCCGCATGCAGATCGAAGGTCACGTCTCTAAAAGAATTGGCCGCCGATGTCAGGCCGGCAACTTGCAGCACAACATTGTCCGTGGGCAGCGAACGCTGGGGGAACATTCTTTCCAGAGGCCGCCCTACCATGCTTTCAACGATGGTTCTGACCGGGGTTGCACTATCGGCAAATTCGTTGACGCGCTCACCATCGCGCAGGACGACGATGCGGTCGGTGATCTTGCGGATTTCATCCATACGGTGGGAAATGTAGATGATGCCAACGCCTTCGGCGCGCAGCTTGCGGACCTGCTCGAAAAGGGCCTCGGTTTCCGCGCCGCCAAGCGCTGCCGTCGGTTCGTCCAAAATGAGAAGCTTGGCATTCAGCGCCAGCGCCTTGGCAATCTCGACGAGTTGCTGGTTGGCGGTGGACAGACCTGCGACCTTGCGAGTGGCGGGTATATGCAGGTTGAGACGCGACATCTGTTCTTGCGCGCGGCTGACCATCTGCGCCCGGTCAACAACACCGTTACGGGTCGGCCAGCGACCCAGAAAGACATTTTCGGCTATCGTCAGTTCAGGCAGCAACTGCAGTTCCTGGTGGATCAGCACAACGCCCTTGTCGATTGCCTCTCTTGGGGAGGCTGGGGCATAAGGCTGCCCCAGCCATGTCATGGAACCTTCGGAGGGCGTGCGAGACCCGGCAATGATGCCTGACAAGGTGGACTTGCCCGCACCGTTTTCCCCGAGAAGCGCCACGACTTCGCCGGCATAGATATCAAGGCTCACATTCTTGACGACTTCCAAAGGACCATATCGCTTGGATATGCCCTTCAGTGACAGCACCGGTTCAGCCATGTCGCACCCTCCGTTGATTGCTTGCGAAAGACCAGATTATGGGTGGTTGGCGATGAAGCCGGCCACGTTGTCCTTCGTGGTCAAAGTGGCATCCAGCAACTGAACCGCTGGCACCTTGTCACCGGCAACGATCTTCACGGCAGAATCGACGGCTTCGCGGCCCATCTTTTGTGTCTGCTGTGTTGCGGTTACGTCGAAGACACCGTTCTTGAGGGCTTCGAGAGCGGCAGTATCACCGTCAAAGCCGCCCAGAGCGATTGTCTGTGTGGGCTTGGCAACTTTGATGGCCTGTGCCGCACCCAGCGCCAGACCGTCAGCCTGAGCAAAGACGATCGAAACGTCGGGATTGGCCTGAAGCATGTTCTGCATGATCTGGAAACCTTCATCCTGGCTCCAGAGATTGGACCACTGTTCGGCAACGACCTTGACATCCGGATATGCTTTTACAGCTTCCATGCAGCCCTTGGTGCGGTCAACTTCAGGCGTGGTGCCCTTCTGGCCATGGATGATGACCATCTTACCCTTGCCGCCGGCCTTTTCGAGGATGTGCTTGCAAACGGCATTGGCGGAAGCCACTGAATCGGTCGCGAGGAATGTGTCGCCCGGTGCACCATCGGCATTACGGTCGATGTTGATAACGGGAACGCCAGCAGCCTTTGCCAGCTTCACGGGAACGGTTGCAGCCGCGGCACCAGCCGGAATGTAGATGAGCGCGTCGATGTTCTGCGTCAGAAGATCCTGGATCTGGTTGACCTGCGTCGGGCCATCGCCCTTCGCATCGACGGTGACGACCGTGATGCCGCGTGTCTTGGCTTCAGCCTCGACGGCCTGCTTGATCTGGTTGAAGAAGTTTGCCTGAAGATTGGCGACTGCAAGGCCGATTTTCTTCACTTCCTTTGCCTGCACGGCACCGAATGAAAGCGAAAGAAGGGCAGCGGACGTCATCAGAATACGAGCTAGTTTCATTATTTCCTCCTGGGTTAAACCTGACCTTTTGGTACGTCCTCCGCCCTCAGGTCTTTGCTCCGCCTCAAATGTCTTGAAGGGGAATTCTTATGTCCGGGCCACGCGGCCCGGAAAAATCAGCTTCTACGGCGACGGAGCGTTTCCGCGCCAACGGCAAGAACGATGACGACGCCGATGATGACCTGCTGCAAAAAGGGTGAGACATTGAGCAGGTTGAGACCGTTTCGAAGCACGCCGATAATAAGGACGCCGATCAGGGTGCCGCCAATGCCACCTGCACCGCCCGTCAGAGACGTGCCACCGATGACCACGGCTGCAATCGTATCGAGTTCGTAACCAAAACCACTCGACGGCTGGACTGAATCAAGCCGCGCGGCCAGTACGATGCCCGCAAGTCCTGCAAGCACGGCGCACAGCACATAGACGCCGATGGTGACGAGGTGCACCTTGATGCCAGCCAGGCGTGCCACTTCCGGATTTCCGCCCACTGCATAGACCATCCGGCCTTCAGCGCGGAACTGCAGAAACAGCCAGGCGGAAATCAGAACGGCCAGCATGACGAAGACTGTCGCGGTCAGAACGCCGAAGTGGCGGTCAATGGCCAGCATCATGAACCAGTCCGGAAAACCGACGATTTGCTGTCCATCGGTGATCATGTTTGCGACACCACGGGCCGCCGACATCATGGCCAACGTAGCGATGAATGCGGGCACCCTGAACGTGGTTATCAATATTCCGACGATCAGGCCGCTGACGCCGGATGCAACGAGCGCAAAAACAATAGCGACGCCCATCGGCAGGCCAGCAACATTGGCTGTCCACCCCATGATCATCATCGACAGCGCCAGAACCGAGCCGACCGACAAATCGATACCACCGATGAGAATGACGAAGGTCATGCCCACAGCCATGATGCCGATGACGGTAATCTGGTCGAGAATGTTCAGTCCATTACGGACGGACAGGAACGTGTCGGTGCCAACACTTAAGAAAACGCACAGCGCCAGCAGTCCGATCAGCGGGCCGGTCGCTCCCTTGAGTTTGGCAAAGGGATTTCTGGACGAGCGGCTTTGCTCTTTTAGATCAATCGCAGCCATTGTTCCTCCCAATGGTTCGGCACAGGGCCGTAACGTGCCGTATCAGAATAAATATTCACACTTGCTGGAAAATTCATTACCGATCCTTTCTACTGCTGTCAAGAGAGAAGGCAAGGGCTATGTTTTTCAAACTAACCTCTGCACAATTGCAAAACATGATCTCCCTCTTGACTAATCAGGCGAATGTGCAAATATATCTATTAGTGAATATTTATTCAGGGAGACATGACATGCAGCTGAAGGAGCTTGAGCTCATCGCCCGACAGATTCGCCGGCGCGATTTGCAGGCCGTATTCGAGGCTGGCGCGGGACATATTGGTGGCGAGATGTCGGTCATCGACATGTTGACGGCGTTATATTTCCACGTCCTAAGTGTTTCGCCGGATGCGCCACAGGATCCCAATCGCGATCGGTTCGTCCTGTCCAAAGGACACACGGCATGCGCGCTTTATGTGACTTTGGCCAAGCGCGGTTTCATTCCCGAAGACGAAATCTCGACCTTTCTCAAGCCCCACTCGCGCTTGAACGGCCACCCGAACCGCAACAAGGTTCCCGGCGTCGAGACCAATACAGGTCCGCTCGGTCATGGCCTGCCGGTTGCTGTGGGAATGGCGAAGGCTGCGAAACTGTCCGGTGCCGATTACCATACCTATGTGATCACCGGTGACGGCGAGATGCAGGAAGGCTCCAACTGGGAAGCGATCATGTCGGCCGCGCAATTTGGTCTCGACAATCTGACGCTGGCGATCGATCACAACCGCTTCCAGCAGGGTGCATCCTTATCCGACACGAACGATATAGCACCGTTGCGTCCAAAGCTGGAAGCGTTCGGCTGGGAGGTGACGGAAATCAACGGCAACGACATGTCGCAGATCGTCCCGGCATTCGAACATCGCGGTTCACGCCCCCATTGCATCGTCGCCCACACCAACAAGGGCCATGGCATTTCCTTCATGCAGGACCGGGTCGATTGGCATCACAAGGTGCCGAGCAAGGAACAATATGACATCGCCATGCGCGAACTGTCGGAGGCATCATCATGAACGCACCCGTATCAAGCCCGAAACTCTACGATTGCCGCGACGCCTTTGCCGAAACGCTGGAAAAGCTGGCCGCCAATGACGATACCGTGGTTGCCGTCTGCAACGACTCCGTTGGTTCTTCCAAGCTTGGCGGTTTCAAAACCAAGTTTCCTGAACGGCTGATCAATGTCGGCATTGCCGAACAGAACATGATCGGCGTCGGCGCAGGTCTTGCCAATGGCGGCCGCCTTCCCTTCGTCTGCGCAGCCTCCTGCTTTTTGACCGGCCGCGCGCTGGAACAGATCAAAGCCGACCTCGCCTATTCCAACGTCAACGTGAAGCTGGTCGGCATTTCCTCGGGCATGGCCTATGGCGACCTTGGACCGACGCACCATTCCATCGAAGACTTCGCCTGGACGCGCGTGCTGCCGAACCTGCCGGTTATCGCCCCTTGTGACAGGATCGAAACGGCAGCAGCCATCGAATGGGCTGCCAGCTACGCCGGCCCATGCTTCCTGCGGCTGTCGCGCGTCGGCGTTCCGGACCTCTTGCCGGAGGGTCACGTCTTCGAACTCGGCCGTGCCAACGTTCTGAGAAAAGGGTCCGATGTGACGCTGATCGCCAACGGAACATTGACGCACCGGATGATAAAGGCTGCCGACATTCTAGCCACCCGTGGCATCGATGCGCGCGTGCTCAACATGGCGACCGTTCGCCCAATCGACGAAGACGCGATCATCGCGGCGGCCAATGAGACCGGCGCAATCGTGACGGCCGAGGAACACTCGATCTATGGCGGCCTCGGCTCCGCGATTGCCGAAGTAGTAGTCGATCATGCGCCGGTTCCGATGAAGCGTCTGGGCGTTCCCGGCATCTTCGCGCCCACCGGCTCGGCAGAATTCCTCCTGGACGAATTCGGTATGGCACCTGCTGCCATTGCAGATGCGACGGAAGCTCTTCTCAAGCGCAAGTAAGCCATTCAGACTACTGCCCGGGCCGTTGAAGGGCGGCCCGGCTTTTATGAACGCAGGGAAAACACCATCATGCGCGCCATTCTCGCAATTGATCAGGGCACCACAAATTCCAAGGCAGTGCTTGTTGCCGAGACCGGCACTGTTCTGTCGCGTGGCACTTCCCCGGTCGGCATTTCCTACCCGCAACCCGGCTGGGTGGAGCAGAGTGCAGACCGTATCTGGCAATCGGTTTGCGAGGCCGTCGAAGCCTGTTTGAGCGCATCACCAGGCGTCACGATCGAAGCGCTCGCCATCTCCAACCAGCGCGAATCCGTGACCATGTGGGATGCCGAAACCGGGCAGTCGCTCGCGCCCGTTATCAGCTGGCAATGCCGCCGCACAGCCGCTGACTGCGCCAGATTGATCGAGGCCGGACATCTGGAGAATGTGCAATCCATCACCGGCCTGCCGTTCGACCCCATGTTTCCCGGACCCAAAATGCGTTGGCTGCTGGACCGCGCGCCGGCGGGACGCGCCGTTCGCCTCGGCACGATCGATAGCTGGCTGATTCACTGCCTGACGGGCGGAACGCTGCATGCCTGCGATGCCTCAAATGCTGCCCGCAGCCAGTTGTTCGATCTGAAGCAGCAGATCTGGAGCGAGGAATTGTGCGCGTTGTTCGGCGTTACGAAAGACGCCCTGCCGCAGGTGCGCGACAGCTCCGGCGACTTCGGCGTCACACGCGGTCTTCCCGGTGTGGCCGATGGCACGCCAATCCGCGCAGCAATCGGCGATAGTCATGGCGCTCTGTTCGGACACGGCGCATTCAACCCCGGAGACGCCAAGGTGACATTCGGCACCGGCTCTTCGGTCATGACAACATTGCCGGAGTTTCTGGCACCGAAACACGGTATCACCACCACCGTTGCATGGCGCATCGGCGGCGTGCCGACATTCGCATTCGAGGGCAATATTCTGGTATCGGCCGCCAGCCTGCCCTGGATGATGGCCATTCTGGGGCTGCCAGATGTCGCAGCCCTTGTCGATCTTGCCGCCACTGCCGAGCCGAACGGACCGGGCTTCGTTCCCGCCTTTGTTGGCCTTGGTGCCCCCCATTGGGATTCGCAGGCGCGCGCCCTCTTCTCCCAGATCGATTTCAATACCACCCGCGCGCAGATGGCACGGGCAGTAACGGATTCCATCGGTTTTCAGGTTCGAGATGTTTTCGCAGCCATGCAAAGCCAGACACAGACACGCTTTGGTGCTCTGCATGTGGATGGCGGACCGAGCCAGAACCGGTTTCTGATGCAGACGGTGGCGGATGCCTTGGCGCATCCGGTCATTCAGAGCGAGGCACCGGAAGTTTCAGCGTTGGGCGCTGCCCATCTTGCTGGCCTGTCTCTTGGAATGTGGGCAGATGTCCAAGCGATATCGGCACTCCCGCGCATCACCACCACCATAGAACCAACCGGAATTGATAGCTTGAAACGTGTTGAAGCGTGGAATGATGCAATTGCTCGCTCGACGTTTCAACCGGCACTCGATAAAGGTGAATAAAAATTCACCATGGAGTGACGATGGGACGACTCAATGAACTCCGTCTGATTTCTCGCGTCGCGCAGATGTATCACATCGAGCACAAGCGCCAGGCCGACATTGCGCAACATCTGCGTCTGTCGCAGGCAACCGTTTCGCGGATGCTGAAGCGTGCGGAAGCGGAAGATATCGTGCGCACCACGGTCATCCCGCCAGCTGGCACCTATGCCGATCTGGAGCAGGCTCTGCGTGAGCGTTATAATCTTCCAGAAGCCGTCGTCGTCGATTGTTCCGAGGACCGGGACGGAGCGATCATGGCGCGGATTGGCGAGGCAGCGGCACATCTTCTGGAAATTACCCTGACACCCGGCGAAATTATCGGTGTTTCGAGTTGGAGCCAGACGATCTTTAAAATGGTCGAAAACATCCACCCGCAGAAAAGCGCGCAGGCGAAATATGTCGTGCAGACGCTTGGTGGTATGGGTGACCCCTCGGTGCAAACCCACGCCACACAACTGACGACGCGACTGGCCAAGCTGACCGGCGCGGAGCCAAAACTTCTGTCCGTCCAGGGCGTCACGACATCTCGTGAAGCCAAGCTGCTGATGATGGGCGATCCGTTCGTCCGCGATACGCTCGACCTTTTCGGCAGCATTTCGCTGGCAATCGTCGGCATCGGGGCTGTCGAACCTTCAGAGCTTCTGGCACGCTCAGGCAATATCTTCTCCGCGCGCGAGCTGGCGGATCTGGCGGAAGCCGGCGCGGTTGGCGACGTCTCGTTACGTTTTTTCGACAAGGATGGAAATCTCGTCAAAACGCCGCTGGACGAACGCGTGATCGGCATTTCGCTCGAAGACCTCTCGAAAGTCGAGCGCGTGATTGCTCTAGCTGGGGGCCGTGAAAAAACCGCAGCAATCGCCGGCGCACTTCGCATCGGCGTCATCGACATGCTCGTAACGGACAAGTTTACCGCCGAGCGCCTGACGACGTGATGGCAGTTCAACAGGGCGTAAGGCCCTGAAGGGCTAGCTTGGCCCGCCGTCGGACTGGCGGCCAAGGTTGATTACCTGCTGCTTAACACGCAATTAACCATGATCCGCTAGACGTTATTAACCGTCCGCCGATGCAGGCTGGCGCTCTTAGCATTGGTTAGCGAATGAACCAACAACTGCTTCCGGAATTCTCCCGGCGCCTCGGCTTGTTCACAGCACTGGTCTCGCTCGCCCTCACGACGCCTTCCTTCAGTCAGTCCGTCTGGACAGGCACTACCAACAATGAATTCAGCGAAGGGGCGAACTGGAATCCGAACCTTCCAGGTGAAACAGATACGGCAACGGTGAATACCGGCTCGCCGCAAGTTACGAATGAAGCCACAATCGACCAGCTCGGTGTGAACGGCGGCAATGTCACCGTTACCAACACCGGTGCGCTGACGGTAACGAGCGGTAGCACCATCACGTCAGGCAGCGTCGGCATCAATGCAGGTGGTGTGCTGAACTCGAATGTGGATCTCAATGGCGGAGGTCTCGGCATTGACGGCACGTTGAACGGCAAACTAAATCTGAACAACGGCAATGTAACGGTGAATGGGGCTCTAGGCAGTGCGTCCGTGGGCGTCGGGACTGCGCTTTCCAACAACGGAACGGTGGGCGATGTGTCCGTTTCATCAGGCGGAACCTTTGCCAACAACAGCTCAGGCACCGCGGGCGCGCTGACAAATGCCGGCACGGCTTCCAATGCTGGCACGGTTGAGTCGCTGACGAACACGGCAGGCAACTTTACAAACAATGCGGGCGGAACCATCACCGGGAAAACCACCGTTTCCGGTGGAACGGTGACGAACAATTTCGTCGTGACCGACGCGGATGTTGCGGCGGCCGCAGCCTTCGTCAACAACGCTGGTGCAACAGCTGGCGCTATCAGAAATTCCGGTTCGGTTACGAATACCGGGACGATAGCATCTTTTCAAAATGATGCAGGAAACTTTACGAACAACACAGGCGGTGTGGTGACAGGCCTCGCAGCCATTTCTGGCGGCAACCTTACAAACAATGCAGAACTGAACGATGTCGAGATCGGGACTGGCGGCACCTTCACCAACACCACGAATGCTATTGCTGGTGCCGTGACAAATGCAGGAGCCGCCTCGAATGCCGGCTCTATTGCCTCCCTGTCCAACACGGCAGGAAACTTCACCAATAATAGTGGCGGCGAGATCACCGGAAAGACGACGGTTTCCGGTGGGACGGTGACGAACAACTTTGTCGTGACGGATGTAGACGTCGCGGAGGCGGCGGCTTTCGTCAACAACACCGGCGCGACCGCGGGCGATGTCAGAAACTCCGGCACAGTAACGAACGCCGGTACCGTCGCTTCGGTTCAGAATGATGCCGGAACCTTCACGAACAATGTCGGAGGCGTGGTGACCGGCGCAACCACAGTCTATGGCGGAACGGTCACGAACAATTTCGTTGTTACGGACGCCGACGTTGCAGCCGCTGCCGCCTTCGTCAACAACGCTGGTGCAACAGCTGGCGCTATCCGCAATTCAGGCACGGTTACCAATGCGGGTACTATAGCGTCTCTGCAAAATGACGGCGGGCTCTTTACCAATAACGGTGGTGGTGAGGTTACGGGGACGACGAAGATTGACGGAGGAACGATCGTCAACAACGCGAGGCTTGCCAATGTCGAGATCGGCAAACAAGGAATATTCACGAACAACAACGGCGCTACGGCAGGCACGGTGACGAATGCGGGAACAGCCGCAAATGACGGCACCATTGCTTCTCTAGTGAATACTGATGGCTATTTTTCCAATACCGGGACGATCGCCGGAGGAGCAGCCATTACAGGCGGTGAACTCGTCAATCAGGGAACGATTGCCGGTACCATCGACATATTTGACGGCGGCCTCTTGTCCGGCAGTGGTGTGTCTGGGGGGCTGACCGTAAATGCAGGGGGCATCCTCTCTCCCGGACCCGGCGTCGCGACGCTCGACGTCACTGGAAATCTCACGTTCCATACCGGCTCGACCTATCAGCTCGACATCAATGCCAATGGTCTGTCCGATCGGATCAACGCAGGAACGATAGACATTAACGGCGGCACTTTGGATATCCGCGCTGCCTCGAGCACCTATGGGTTCTCAACGAATTATACGATCCTGACCGCCAACAACATCACTGGAACGTTCGACAGCATTAACAGCGACTTTGCCTTCCTATCCCCGACACTTACCTATGGCAGCAGCAGCGTCGATCTTAGCCTCGATCGCAATGCTGTTCGGTTTAAAGACGTTGCGCTGACGGCAAATGATGGTGCAACTGCTGCGGCAGTTGAAGATTTTGGTGTTACGAATACGCTGTTTTCGGCAATATTGCCGCTGGATATCCAGACCGCGCAAAGCGCCTTCTCGCAGCTAAACGGAGAAATCCATTCCTCGCTCAAGAGTGCTTTTATAAAAGACAGCCAATTTTCCCGGGAGGCCATCCTCGACCAGATGTACGCTCTGGATGAGCGGACATCTGTATCTGTTGATGATACCCACTTCTGGACCTCGGGCATCCTGGCTCAAAACGATTTTGCTAGTGACGGTAATGCCAGAGCGTTTGATACCAAGACCGCCGTTACATTTTTTGGAGCCGACATAGCGGTTTCCGATCATTGGCGGTTTGGTGGCGTCATGGGATACGGCCATCTTGCGGCGCAACCTCAAGCCAGCGCCGATTCCTATCATATAGGCCTTTATACGGCGGGCGATATTGGCCCTTTGAATGTCGTCGGCGGTGCAATTCACACGAAGAACGAGGTATCGACACAGCGCGAGATCGCGTTTGGCACATTCACCGACCAGCTTGACGCCAAATATGACAGCGCCTCCACACAGGTGTTCGGAGATATATCCTGGAAGCTGGAGGGAGAGAGTTTCAGCCTCAAGCCTTTCGCCAATCTGTCTTACATCAGCCTTGAGACCGATGATTTCAATGAAAGTGGCGGAGCAGCGGCTTTGTCGGCATCGGGAGGCAGCAGCGATGTGTCCATGTCGACCCTCGGTATACGCTGGTCCACCGCCTTGCAGACCAGCGATCTACCAGTCGTCGCTTCTGGCACGATAGGTTGGCGTCACGCCGCAGGCGATTTAACGCCAGATTTGCTGACCAGCTTCGCGGGTGGCTCCCCGTTCATCCTCGAAGGAATTACAATTCCAAAAAATTCGCTTGTGTTGAAGGCAGGTATTACAGCCATCCTTTCCAAATCCGCTCGCCTATCGCTAACCTATTCCGGCGAATTCACCGGCGGGTTCCAGTCGAATACGGCACACGCAAACTTGTCGATTGATTTTTAATATGCGGCCAGCCGCACCTTATCCATTGGCAATAATGACATTGCATCCTAGCTTTTCGAGACTGGCGATAGCCGCATCATCCGCATGCAATGTCGTGATGATACCATCGACGTTCTGGAATTCCGTGATTTCAAATGACGACACGGCCCCTATTTTCTCCGATGATGCAAGGATATAGGCGGCTCCCGACATCGAAACCACGAAGCGTTTAACCTCGGCCTCTTCGCTGTCACCAGTCGTAATGCCCTGATTAGGATGCACCCCTGTTGCTCCTATAAAGCAGATATCTGGCCGATATCGCGACAACCAAGACAAAGTCGCAGCACCGACCGTGACGACGGAGTGGCGGAACAAGCGCCCTCCAATGATTTCCACTGTCACATGGGGGTGGGTTGCCAACTCTAGAGCCACGTTGAGGCTATGGGTAACGATTGTGGCGCGTAAATCCTGGCGCAGACTGCGGGCAAGCTGAACCGCTGTCGTCCCGCCATCCAGAAAGACCAGTTGCCCGTCCTCGATCATTCCCGCCGCATACCTGCCGACATTTGTTTTCTCGGCATCGGAGATATGTATCCGGCTTGAATAATTCGCCACGGCTGGAGAGAGGGGGACGGCTCCTCCGTGCACCCGTTTCAATTGCCCATCCCTGGCCAGCTCTCGCAAATCCCGACGGATCGTGTCTTCGGACACGCCCATTCGCTGGCTCTCATCCGTGGCAATCACACGCCCGGTCTGTGCCAGCAGTTGCAGGAGCTGTGCTTTTCTCTCGTCAACCAACATCATTTTTCATCCTTGACTCTACACGAATTTACACGAAAATGCACGAAAGTAAATGAGGACACCGATGAGCGATAGCAACTACAGGCTCGTATCCGAGCGCATTCTGGCGGATGATTGGGGACGCCTGACAAAATACGAATTCGATCTTCGCCTGCGCGATGGCACCTGGCAGCGCCAGCAACGGGAGACCTATGACCGCGGCAACGGAGCAACGTGCCTGCTGTACAACAAGGACAAAGGCACGGTGCTGCTGACACGGCAGTTCCGGTTGCCTGCATTCGTAAATGGAGCGCTTGAGTTTCTGATCGAAACCCCTGCGGGCCTTCTTGAGGGAGCTGAACCGGCAACCCGGATGCAGGACGAACTCATTGAGGAGACCGGCTACGACGTATCGGCGCTGACCCACCTCTTCGACATTTACATGAGCCCCGGCTCCGTGACGGAGTATCTTGCCTTCTTCGAAGGCGAATATTCCGACAAAGACAAGGTTGGTGAAGGCGGCGGCTCCGCTGACGAAGGCGAGGACATCGACGTGCTGCAAATTCCACTGACGGAAGCCATAAACATGATCGAAAACGGCGACATCCGCGATGCCAAAACGATCATTCTTTTGCAGCACCTGACCATCAGACTGTTACGGAAAAAGGTTTCGTCATGCTGATTTTGATCGCAGGTCCCTATCGTTCCGGAACGGGTGACGATCCGGAAAAGATGAGAGCGAACCAGAGGGTACTGGAACAGGCTTCATGGCCGTTGTTTCAGGCCGGGCATATCCCCATGATAGGCGAATGGGTGGCTCAGCCAGTTTGGCACACGGCGGGCGGCAAAGAGGTAGGCGACGATCTTTACGAGCAAATCTTCTACCCGACGGCCCAACGGCTGATCCAAATCTGCGATGCCGTGCTTCGTCTGCCGGGCGAAAGTCGCGGGGCAGACAATGATGTTCGTCTGGCCCGCGAAAGAGGACTTCCAGTCTATTTCGATATCGCAGATGTTCCGTCTGCAAACGAAGTCGCGTTGGAGTGAAACGGTCCTTTCGCGAACGACGCATCACGGCGTCTGAATGGATTCACGATAGGGATTGCGTCTCAACAGTTGCCGCGTAAGCGGCAGGGTAAGTCGTGTCGGGCATGCCAACAAAGCTGTCGCCTCGCCTACCGATCATGCCCGGTGCAGCGAATGGCCTTGGAAACACCACCTGCGCCGCAGGTCTGACTTTGGCGATCTTCGCCAAAGCTTCGATGTACTCAGCGGGCATATCCACGTTGACGATGATATCGCTATGCGGTCCCGTCGTCATGCGTGGCGTGTTCATGGCCTCTTCGATATCCATGCCGGCATGGACGATCATGCCCGTTAATTGAGCGAGAGATGGTACGATTTGATTACCGCCAGCAGCGCCATATGCCGCGAAAGTGCCATTCGCATCTGTGACGACGACGGGGCACATGTTGCTGGGGGCATAGGCATTTGGCGTCAACGAATTGGCTCGGCCCGGCGTGGGGTCGAACCAGGACATGCCATTGTTCAGCAATATGCCGGTCGAAGGTGAAAGCGCACGCGCACCGAAGCGGTTGAGCAGCGTGAAGGTAATCGCCACCATACGCCCTTCGCTATCCACGGCGTTAACCTGCGTTGTGCTGGTCTTGTTCGTCGTTTCTGCCGGGTTCAGCCTGCGGCGATGGGCGCTGAATGATTCCCATAGAGCCTGCGACATGGTCGTGAAGAAATCCGCATCCACCGGGCCGACGCCACGCTTCTGATCGAAGAAGGACAAAGCGTCGAACAGGCGCTGCCCCGCACTCGTCTCGCCTGCCACGTGGACGGTCTTGTCTTGCAACGTCATACTGCGTGCCCGGTAAATCAGTGGCTCATAGGCCGCCAAATCCTCAAGCGTCATGAAGCTGCCGCCGGTCTGCATATCCGCGATCAGTTGCGTACCGATTGAGCCGCCGTAAAGCGCATCAGGTCCTTCATTCGCTAATGTTTCCAGAGTTTGGGCCAGCGCCGTCAAGGGTAAGATGGTTCCCGGCTCGGGCGGAAAACCATCGGGCAAGAAAACAGATCGGGCACCCTCATCCTTGGCGAGATCCGATGCAGCGATGGCAATGGCCAATGTCGTATGCCAGTCAACGACCAGCCCCTGACGTGCTCTTTCAATGGCGGGTGCAAGTGCGGCATCGAACCTGATCGTTCCATGTCGCTTCAGCGCCTGCGCAAAACCGCGCACGCAACCGGGAACGACGGCGGCCGTAAAGCCATCGACATTGCGGTTCTCAACGGATGCCGGATGACCGATAAAGGTCTTGATACCAGGGTCCGGCCTGTAGAAAACGGTATCAAAGGACGATGGAACGCGACCGGTGAACTCGATCGTCTCAACGGTACCATCCGGCTGGGCCACCAGCATATAGCCGCAGGCGGCAAGGCTGGTCATCCATGGCTCGACCGTTTGAAGGGTGAATGCCGCCGTGACCGCCGCGTCGACAGCATTGCCGCCTTCACGAAGGACTGCGGCACCTGCTTCTGCTGCGACGTAGTGCTGAGAGGTGACGACACCCCGCGCGCTGACGCCCGCGACTTTGCGCGTCGTACTGCGTTCGACACGCAGATGATTGAATTGTGGGTTCTCCATCACTTGGCCTCCACAAGCGCGGCGGCAACCATTCGGCTTGCGCCTGAGAGATCGCCGAGCTTTTCACCAGCCTCGATCTTGCCCTTGTTTCGACCCGCACGCGCCTGTCTGGCCTCGGCCTCCTGCAACACCTCTTCGGCCTCACCAATCGGGATGACGACGATACCGCTGGCATCGGCAATCACGACATCACCGGGCATGACAGGTACATTGCCGCAGGAGATCGGAAGGTTCAGCGAGCCACCAAGATCATTCAGCCGAGTGGTGATACCGGAGACGCCGCGCGACCAAAGGGGCATGCCGAGTTCGATGATTTCTTCTACATCCGTGCACGGCCCATCGATGACGACGCCAATCGCGCCCGCCGTTTTGATAGCGAAAGCGACGCCACCACCGATACAGGCGTGGCGGTCGTCTCCCAACCGGTCAACGAACAGAAAATCGCCGGGGCGAATGACGGAGACGGCGTGATGGAGCAAAGTCGAATCCGTCGCGGGAATAGCCACTGTGACGGCCGTGCCAACCAGCGTGCGGCCGACTTCGACAACCGGGGTGATCGCATGATGAACGAAGCCGCGGTGGCGAAAATGTCCGATGGTGGCAACTTCAACCGCTTCAAATCTTTTCCTCAGATCGGAATCGATCTGCGCAGGCTGAGCGCCGATATGGTATTTTCTCATAGGGTTTCCTCTGGGGATATGCTGGCATCCTGCAAGACCGGCTTGTGCTGCCAGCCCTTGCCCGGAACCGCAGCAAGCAATTCTCTGGTGTAAGCGTCTTTCGGCGCGCCGAAAAGTGATGCGGGATCACCACGCTCCACGATGCGACCGTGGCGCATGACCGCGATATTGTCGCAAATCTGGCTCGCGACACGCAGATCGTGGGTAATGAATAGAATGCCAAAGCCAAGCCGTTCCTGCATTTTGGCCAAAAGATCGAGAACCTGTGCCTGCACCGAAACATCGAGAGCCGAAACAGACTCGTCTGCGATGAGGAGCTCAGGCTCCACGGCAAGAGCGCGGGCAATGCAGATGCGTTGTCTTTGTCCGCCGGAAAACTCGTGCGGGAAGCGTGTTGCCGACGCCCGGTCCAGGCCGCAGGCTTCCAGCAAATCGAGTGCCCGGACCATGGCTGCCTTGGAATCGAGGCCGTGAACGATGGGGCCTTCGGCAATGGCATCGCCGATGCGCTGGCGTGGATCGAGCGCGGTGTAGGGGTCCTGAAAGACGATCTGCACCTTGCGGCGCGCGTCACGCAGCGCTTTGCCACGCAGCCCAGAGAAGTCGCCATCGGAGATGACGATATCGCCGCTCTCAGGCTGAACGAGACGGATCACGCATTGCGCCAGCGTCGATTTTCCCGAACCGGACTCGCCGACAAGCCCAAGCGTTTCGCCCCGGCGAATGGTGATATCGACGTCATCGACAGCCTTGACGACGCGCCCTGCACCGAACAGGCCAGAGCGTGAAAACGTCTTGATGATGTTTTTGGCAATGAGGACAGGCGAACCCAGCCCTTCCCGTTCTTTGCGCGGCGTCAGCGTGGGGACGGCCGCCAGCAGGCGCTTCGTATAGTCCTCCTGCGGATGATTGAGGACCTCATCTCGCGTGCCGATTTCAATCAGCTTGCCTTTTTGCATAACGGCAACGCGATCTGCGATCTCCGCCACCACGCCAAAATCATGCGTGATGAAAATGATGCCCGTGCCGTGCCGTTCACGCAATTCCAGCATCAGTTTCAAAATTTGCGCCTGCGTGGTTACATCGAGCGCGGTCGTCGGCTCGTCGGCAATCAGTACCGAAGGATCAAGCGCCAGAGCCGTGGCGATCATGACACGTTGGCATTGTCCGCCAGACAATTGGTGCGGATAGGAATAGAAAATCTGTTCCGGGTTGGGGAGATGCACCTCCTGAAACAGCCTGATGACACGTTCCTTGATCTCTGCTTTTGACAGAGACGTATGAACCTGGAACGCTTCCGAAACCTGCTTGCCGATCCTAAAGATAGGGTTGAGGGCGGCAGTTGGCTCCTGAAAGATCATGGCGATGCTACGGCCGGTGATGCCGCGCCTTGTCGCGTCGTCAATGGTAAGCAGATTTTTATTCTCGAACCTCACCTCTCCAGTGGGCTTGCCCAGATTGCGCGGCAGCAATCCCATGGCGGCGAGCGCCGTCAAGGATTTGCCGGAACCGGATTCACCGACGATACAGAGGATTTCGCCCTTGGCCACCGAGAGCGACAAATCCTCCACGGCAAAGCCGCGATCTGCGCCTTGCGGTAGCGGAACACTGAGATGATCGATCGACAGCCGCACATCACTCATGGTCACTTCGCCTTTGTATTCTCAAGGACAGCCGGAATTTCTGGAAGACTTTCGCGGAACTCCGCGAACGCCATATCCTTGAGGGTGTCCTTGCTCGCCCATCAGACGAATTTGAAGTAATCGCCATAGATGCGCATTTCACCGTTGGGCTTGTATCGGAACTCGATCCCCGCGCGGTGCGCGCAGTTATAGACGCTCTTCCAGAGATAATAGCCGGGCGTAATGCGCTGCCACTCGTCCGAAAGGGCAAGATAGGCTTTCTTGCGTTCCTCGAAGTCCGTTGCGGCGTCGAACTTCTTGCCAAGCTCGAGGAATTCGGGTGAAGGATCCCACGTCTTCCAGGTCGCCGTAGAACGTGATGCCGTTGGACCCCAATCGAGCCAGAGCGGCTGGTATGGGTCACCCGGAATGAAGTCCGAACTCATGGACATGTTCATCAGGTGGTACGGTCGGCGATAAACCAGCTCGAAATTGTCCAGAACCTGCGCCTGAACATTGACGCCGATTTCGCGCCATTGCTCGATCATGATCTCGGCAGCGGCCTCATAGTTCGGGTAGAACTGACGGGTGATGTGCCAGATCAGGACCTCACCTTTATATTTCGTCTTGGCCACCAGTGCCTTGGCCGCTTCCACGTCATAGGGCAATTTCACCGGCAGGTTCGGATCATAGAACTTGCCGTATTCGGTGAAGTTGAAAGGCACCGCCGGGTGCTCGGTTGTGCCGTTGAACAGGGCCTGCACGATGGCATTCATGTCGATGGCCTGAACCATCGCATAGCGCAAATTCGGATCGACAAGCGGGTTGTCTTCCGGATCAGGGCGGGTGTTGAAGGCGAGTGCGGGATAGTTGTCGGCCAGCACGCGCTTCAATGTCACGCCGTCATAGCCTTCGAGCGTGGCTTCCTGGTCCGTGGGAATGTTGACGATAAAGTCGAATTCCTTCGATACCAGACCTGCCATGCGGGCAGCAAATTCCGGGACGATCTTCCAGTTGATTTTCTGCACCGGTGGCGGACCGGCCCAATACTCATCGAAGGCCTCCAGCACCATCACTTCGCCAGAGCGGAAAGTCTCAACCTTGTAAGGGCCGGTGCCGATGGGTTTCTGACCAAAGGCATCAACGCCCACTTCCAGGTAATATTTCTTCGGCACGACGAAGCCGATATAGCCGGTCAGCTTGCTGGGGATGTTCGGGTCCGGTTTGACGGTTTCAATCTCGAAGGTGTATTTGCCCGTCGCTTCGACACGTTTGAAGCCAGCCGTGAACGTTTTGCCGCGTGGCTCGAAAGGCTTTTCGCCCCACAGACGCTCCGGCGACAGGGTAAAGACCGCGTCTTCAGCCGTCATTTCGCTGCCATCATGGAATTTTACGCCTTCGCGCAGGGTGAATGTCCAGATGTTTCCGTTCTGCACCCATTTCGTGGCCAGCTTGGGCGCGAAGATCAACCCGTTTTCGTCGTTGATATAATCCCGCTCCACCAATGTATCGTAGAAATTCGGGAAGATGCGACGAGATGTGGTCGAGATACCGTTGATGGGAGCCATGGTGGCCCAAAGGTTATCGACGGCAATATTCAGCGTTGGTCGCTGCTGGGCATGCGCCAACGGTACACGACCTGCCAATGTGACAGCGCCTGCTGCGAGAATGAGACTTCCAACTTCACGCCTGGTAAACATGTTCTACCTTCCTTGGTCGCGTTCTATTTAAGCGTTACGGCCCTGCAGCATCGGATCGAGCCGATCACGCAGCCAATCGCCGACAATGCTCATTGAGAGTGTTACGAGAAAAATCACCGTGCCGGGCACGACCGAAATCCACCAGGCAGTCGAGAGATAATCGCGGCCATCACCGAGGATCTGGCCGAGACTTGTTTGCGGTGCCTGAATGCCCAGACCCAGAAAACTGAGTGAGGTCTCAAGCAGAATGATTTGCGGAAAGGTCAATGTGACCTGGACGATCAACGCACTGGCGACGTTTGGCAACACGTGCCGTAGATATAACCGACCATTTCCCGCGCCCAGCGCGACAATGGCCTTGGCATAGGGCTGATTGACCGCCGAAAGCACGACGCCGCGAGAAAGACGGGCATATTTTTCCCATCCGAAAAGGCCCATCAGAAGGATGAAGAGCACGAGACTGTTGCCGAAGAAGGCCAGCAGCGTCAGCGTGATGAGGATGAACGGCAGGGACGCCTGAAAATCCACCAGCATCATCAGCGCTTCATCCACCCAACCGCGGAAATGCGCAGCAACGAAGCCGATGAGCGAGCCAAAAACGGCACCGATAATGGTGCCTGCAACGGCGACCGACAGCGACATCTGCAACGCGGCGATAACGCGCGCCACCATGTCACGACCGATACGATCCGTTCCGAGCGGAAAATTCGGATTTCCGCCCGTAAGAAATGCTGGTGGCTTCAATCGAGCCAGCAGGTTTTGCTGCGTCACGCCATAGGGTGTGAAAATATTTCCGACGATGGCGACGAATACGGCCAGCACCAGTACGATGATGGCGAAGATGAGAATGGGAGAGCGGCGCTTCATCGTTTTCGTCCTAATTCGAGACGCGAATGCGCGGGTCGAGCAAACCGTAGAGCAAATCGACGATGAGATTGGCCGTGACCATGGTCACCGCCATGACCAGTACAAGTCCCTGCACAACAGCCAGATCGCGAGATGAAACAGCCGTGACAAGCAATCTACCAACGCCCGGCCAGGCAAAAACGGTCTCGACCACGATTGCGCCGCCGATCAACTCACCCAGATTGAGACCGATAATGGTAATAATGGGAATGCCTGCATTCGGTAGCGCATGAAAAACAATACGCTTCCAGTAACTGACACCTTTGGCGGCGGCTGCGCGGATATACAGCTTGTCCAACACTTCCAACATTGCCGAGCGAGTGAAGCGAGCAAGCGTACCGGCAGTAAAGGTTGCAAGTGTCAATGCAGGCATGAGCAGATGCCAGATGGTTCCGGTGCCGGAACTTGGCAGCCATTGCAACGCCAGTGAAAACAGAAGGATAAGCAGGATTCCAAGAAAGAAATTTGGTATGGCAAACCCGAAAACGGCTGTGGCCATGATGAGATTGTCAAACGGGGAGCCGCGCTTGATAGCAGCAACTATGCCCGATGGGATACCAATCAGGATCGCGCCGACATAGGCGAACACACCAAGCATGATCGTCCATGGCACCCGCTCGGCGATGATATCGATGACCTCCCGACCGTCCCGGTAGGAGATTCCGAACTGTCCCGTCGCCATCTGCCCGATATAGCGCAGATATTGCAGCCACAACGCGTCATCGAGACGCCACAGCGCCCGGAACTGCTCTATTTCTTCGGCGGTTGCATCTGCCCCAACCAGAGCCACGACCGGGTCTCCGGATGTTCTCAGCACGACGAATGTGAATGTTACGACGAACCATAGGGTAAGGGCTGTGCGTAGTATTTTTAGCAACCAGAATCGCGTCATGGTGCTCCGTTTTCTGTGACCGATGTTTCAGCTGTTCCCGCCATTCGCGTATTTTTTGGAAAGATAATCACGGGAATACGTTATTATCTATTACAAAATAGCCCTGCCATTGATATCTACAGCATATGAAATACGGCATTGAGTTTCGTCACCTTCATTATTTTACCTGCGTCGCCGAAGAGCTGCATTTCAGCCGGGCAGCGGACAAGCTGGGCATGGCGCAAGCACCTCTCAGCCAGCAAATACGTCAGCTTGAGGATCGCATCGGAACGCGTTTGCTGATCCGCACGACACGAAGCGTGAAGCTGACACCGGCTGGAGAGATATTTCTGAGGCATGCCTTGGAAATTCTAGGCGGCATAGACCGGGCGGTCACGCACACGCGTTCTATTTCTGGCGATAATAGTGGAAAGATTTACGTGAGCGGCGTCCATGTTGCGCTGTCGCATGTCCTGCCGGGCGTGATCGCGGAGTTTCACAAGAAATATCCCGCAGTGCAGGTGGATGTACAATTGCTGGGCACCGCCAGTCAGTTGGAACTGCTGCAAAGCGGCAAGGTTCAGGTGGCTTTCATTCGCCAGACGAATGGTGCCGGTTTCATGAAAACGGAGCATCTGTTCAAAGAAGGTTTTGTCGCAGTTCTGCCCAAGCACCATCGACTTGCAGATCAGAGACATGTCAGCGTCAAGGACTTCGCCGGAGAGCCAATCATAACCTATGCGCCCACAATAGGCGCAAGTTACCACCATGTCATCATGGACGCATTTCGCCGTGCCGGTATCTATCCCATGGTCGTGCAGGAAGTGTCGCACACACTTGCCATCGCAACACTTGTCGCCGCTGGTGTGGGCATCGCCATTGCGCCGTCATGGCTTGCCCACAATCTCAGCCCGCATCTCGTTTATCGGCCACTAGCCGAGATTCCCGACGAAGTGGAACTGGTTGTTGGATGGCAGGTCAATGAGAAATCGAAAGTTGTTTTGGATTTCGTTGAGTTCGCCAGAGCCCACGTAAGGTGAAGGGATCATCGCGTTGCCAGATATGATCGATTTCTGGCCAATCCCATAATTTCTTTCCGGCGACGAACCAACTCCAATCGGCCGAACCATTAAAAAGAAATTCTAACCGGGCGATAGATTTTAGTCGTTGGACCCCTTTCGATACGCTGCATATCGTTCCCCTCAACAACAGAAACCACAAGGCAAAGGGGAATATCGATATGACGTGCATCTCCATGAAAGTCCTTTCTGCTACATTTTTCGCAGCGACAATGTTGTCGGGTGCTTATGCGAGCGCTGCGGAAATTACTGTTATGGGCTACCGCGGCCCATTTGAGGAAAACTACATGAAGTCGGTGATCCAGCCCTTCATGAAGGCCAATCCCGATATCAAGGTGAACTATTACGGCGTGCAAAACGCAGCCACCTCGCTTGGCAATATGCGCGCTCAAAGGGATGCGCCGCAGGTTAACGCCGTTATCTATGACCTTTCAGTGGCCAAGATCGCAAAGGAAGAGGGCTTGGTTGCCGAACTCGATACGAGCAAGACTCCAAACTATGCCGATCTGTTCGATATCGGCAAGGAGCTTGGTGCTGCCGCCATTCCACTGACATATGATACCCTGACGCTGATTTATAACAGCAAAGCTTTCCCAACACCGCCGGTCAGCTGGGAAGCACTGTGGGATAAAAAGCAGGCTGGCAAAGTCGTTCTCCCCGCTCAGGGCGGCGGAGATATTCAGGCAATCGTGCTGACCATCATTGCCAATCGTCTGGCGGGCGAGGAAGACTACAAGAAAACAATCGATCCCGGCGTTGAGAAGCTGGTGGAACTGGCACCGCGTGTTCAAACCTGGGAACCCAAACCGGATGCCTACACGCTGATTGCCAACGGCACGGCCACGGTTTCCATCGGCTGGAACGCTCGCTCACAATTCTATTTCGACCAGACGGAAGGCCGCTTG
Organism: Agrobacterium sp. DSM 25558; assembly: GCF_900100825.1. Lineage (NCBI taxonomy): Bacteria > Pseudomonadati > Pseudomonadota > Alphaproteobacteria > Hyphomicrobiales > Rhizobiaceae > Agrobacterium > Agrobacterium sp. DSM 25558. Next base: position 56,953 of record NZ_FMUD01000009.1, read on the forward strand.
AATTCCATTGCTCCGGCGGAAGGCACTGCGTCGCAGATCAATGTCATCAGCGCCATCGAAAAGGCATCCGAAGCCGAGGCAACGCAGACCTTCATCAACTACGCGATTGGGCCAGAGGCCCAGGCTGCCTTTGCAAAAGCGATGTTCTACGCGCCCACAAACAAAAAAGCCGAGGTAGACGAGGCGACAGCCAAGCGCATTCCAATGATGGACCCGGCACAACAGGAAAAGCTCATCAAGGTTGATTGGATGACCATCGGCGATATGCGCGACGATCTTCTCCAGCCTTGGCGCCGTAAGATCATTCCAGCAGGACGCTAACGCCTGAAAGCTGGAAGCGTGCTGCTTCTTACCCAAACGAAATCAGCTCGATGACTGCACCGCGTGCCCGCACGTGAGCGTAGGCACGTGCCGAGAATTTCGGCAGCGCGTTTCGCTCCCAAGATGACGACCTCAATCCGCGGATGGTGATGACATGTACACTCAACAAAGACAGCTGGATGATCAGGCCGCCTCGCCTGCCGGTGATCAGACCTTTCTCAAGCTTGAGGGCGTGACCAAACGGTATGGCGTCGACTACATGGCGGTTGATGATCTCGCCATCGATGTTCCCAAAGGCAAGCTTCTCGGACTTCTGGGGCCTTCCGGATGTGGCAAGTCCACGACCCTGCGCATGATCGCTGGCCTGCTGGACATCACCAGAGGCAAAATCTCTATCGATGGCGACGATATTTCCCACGAACCACCACACAAGCGCGATATTGGTCTCGTCTTTCAGAACTACGCCCTGTTTCCACATATGACGGTGGCGCAGAACGTGGCGTTCGGCCTCGAAATGCGCGGCATATCCCGCATCGAGGCGCGGGACCGCGTAGAAGAGGCGTTGGAAATGGTGCGCCTGCCCGGCTATGGCGGGCGTAAACCCAAGGAAATGTCCGGCGGCCAGCAACAGCGTGTGGCACTGGCCCGCGCCCTCGTCATCCGCCCGCGCCTTCTTCTTCTTGATGAACCACTTTCCAATCTCGATGCCAAATTGCGCGACGACATGCGCATCGAAATCCGTGAGATCCAGCAGCGTCTACAAATCACCACCGTGTTCGTGACCCATGACCAGGTGGAGGCGCTGACCATGTGCGATCTCGTCGGCGTCATGCATCGCGGCAAGGTCGCGCAACTCGGCACGCCGGAAGACATTTACGAGCGCCCAGCCGATCTTTTCGTCGCCAATTTCGTTGGCCGCACCAATGTTCTCGACTGCGAAATCGAAGCGCTCGACCGCGTGCGGATCGGTGGTGCCGTCTACCCCTGCAAGACGCAAGGGCTGACATCGGGCAAAGCCAAAGCGGCTATTCGCCCGCATCGGATCAGTCTGACACCAAGTCGCGACCGCAGCCTTGTCAGTATTGCGACCAACTCCACCCACGGCAAGGTCGTGCGTGTGACCTATATCGGTGACGTGGTGCAATATGACATCGACATCGGCGGCAATATTCTGACCACCGAAGTGCATACGGCCAGTGCCGGCCACAGCTTTCAAAGCGGTGAAAAGCTTCTGTGTGAATGGAAGCCGCAAGACATGCAAGTTTTCGGGAGCTGAACCATGGCAACCGTAACCGACACCTTTCCACTCGCTCAAGCGCCAGCGCGCAAACGAACGTTTCCGTTTCTGATCATCGCCCTGCTTTTGCCGATGGCGATCATCAACTTCATCGCCTTCGTGCTGCCCGTTGCCAGACTGGCGATGATATCCTTCATCGAAAGCCGAAGCGGTGGCGTGCTGACGAACAACTACACGCTGGAAAACTACGTCGATTTCTTCACCGACAGTTTCAGCATTGAGCTTATCTCCAACTCCCTGATCCTGGGTTTTGGCGTAACCTGCATTACGCTGTGCTGCGCCTATCCGATCGCGCTTTTCCTGCACCGGGTTTCCCCGAAGTGGCGCAACATGCTGTTCGTTATCACCGTATCACCGTTGCTCGTCAGCAGCGTGGTGCGAACCTATGGCTGGATGGTCATCCTGGGAGACCAGGGCGTCGTCAACGGCATATTGATGTCATCGGGCATCATCGACAGCCCCTTGCGCCTCACCAACAACACGCTGGGTGTCTTTATCGGCATGGTCGAGGTGCTCATTCCCTATATGGCACTGTCGTTGATCGCCGGCTTTGGACGTCTGGAAAATGTCTATGAGGAAGCTGCCGCTTCTCTCGGGGCCAACAGCTGGACCCGCTTTCGCCGTGTCATCCTTCCGCTAACGGCACCCGGCATCGCGCTCGGTTGCCTGCTCTGCTTCGTTCTCTCCATCAGCTCGTTCATCACGCCGAAGCTTCTGGGCGGCGGACGTGTCTTCCTGCTGGCGACCGAAATCTACGATCAGGCGGTCATCCAGCTGGAATGGCCAACCGCCGCGGCGATCTCCGTCATCGTCCTCATCATTTTCGGCATCGCCCTTGCCGTCTACTCCCGCGTCGTCAAGCGCTTCGACTAGGAAGGAAACTGATATGATCGGCCAATTGAGCATTCCATTCCGGCTTCTCGTCGCCAGCATCTATCTTTTTCTGCTGGCTCCCATTCTGATCGTGCTGCCTTTGTCCTTCAGCAATGACAGCTACATTACCTTTCCACCGGAAAGCTGGGGCATCCGCTGGTATGTCGCGATGTTCAGCCACAGCGGTTTCATAAACGCGCTCTGGATCAGCCTCACCATTGCGGTCACCGTGACGGTGCTGGGACTGGCAGCCGGTGTGCCTGCGGCCTTTGCCATCCGCCGCCGGAAATTCATTGGCCGTGAATTTCTATTGAACCTCTTCACAGCGCCCCTGCTTTTGCCGTCCATCGTGCTTGGTCTCGCCATTCTTCTAGTGTTCGTTCAGGCACGGCTGCTCGGCACCTATACCGGTCTGATCATCGCTCATTTGATCATCACGACACCCTATGTGATCCGGATCATGCTGACGGCGTTTTCCACCCTCCCCCCATCCGTGGAGGAAGCGGCCACCATGCTCGGTGCTTCGCCTTTCACAGTCGTGCGCCGCATCACCCTGCCTTTGATGATGCCGGGCTTCATCGCCAGTGCCGCACTCTCCTTTCTTCTTTCCTTTGACGAGGTGGTCATCTCGCTGTTCATCACCGGCCCGCGCCTGCGCACCCTGCCGGTGGAAATCTTCGACTATGTGGAGAGCCAGACCGACCCGATGACCGCCGCCGTTTCGGTCGTTCTCGTGGCCGCCACCCTTGCCATCATCTTCCTCATCGAACGCACGCTCGGCCTTTCCAAGACCGTCGGCAAATAACGACTTTGCAATGGAGACTTCTGACATGGACAATATCGCGCTCTGGATGTCGCAGCCGCATTTCGGCTTTCTGGAAATCGCAAAGACCTGTGGCGTCAAGCAACTGGTGATCGAACTGGAACACGGCACATTCGATCTCGGCACACTCGACCAGTTTCTGGCCTTTTCAAAGTCACTCGGCATCCCGACCCTGACCAAGGTCATCGCGCCAACGACGGAAGCCATTCAGCAGGCGCTCGATTTCGGGTCGGATGGCGTCATCCTTCCCCACATTCTCGGCGTTGATCATGCACGATACGTGACGAAAGCGGCTAAATATCCGCTACTGGGTATCCGCTCCTATGCGGGAGGTCGCGTCTTTGGTTATGCCCGCCCGTCCTCAGATGCCTTCGAGGCTGAGAACAAACGCACCAAATGCTACGTCATGATTGAGACGGCAGAAAGCCTGGCCGACGTCGAAAAGATCATTGCTCTCGATACGGTCGATGGCCTGTTTCCGGGACCATCCGATTTGGCGCTCGCCCGTGGCCGCGGGGCCTATGCCTTCGACGATGCGGACCGTGAAGACCTTTCCCGCATTGCCCGTGCCGCGCGTGATGCTGGCAAGAGATGGATCATGCCTGCCTGGACGCCCGCAGAGCGAAATTTCGCGCTCGAAGAAGGCGTAGAAATGCTGGTTGTCGCTACCCAGACCATGACGCTGCGCGCCGGCATCATGTCCACCATCAATGCACTCAAGCAGGAAAAGATCGTCGCCTGATGGCGATCGACACAACAGGAGGGAAATCCATGAAAATCAGCCTTATCCAGACCAATCCGCAAAAAGACCGCGATGCCAACCTGAAGATCACCCGCGACCTGATGACGGAAGCGCTCAAGACGGACCAGCCGGACCTCATCGTTCTGCCGGAATATTTCGAAGTCTATGGCACGACGACAGAAGAAAAGCTTGCCCTTGCCGAGCCAGCCGGGGGAGCGGCTTATACTATGGCGCAGGACTTCGCCCGCGAGAACAAAGTTTTCGTCCATGCTGGTACCATCATGGAAAAGGTCGAGGGTGAAAACCGTATCTACAACACGAGCTTCGTGTTCGACCGCGAGGGCACCGAAGTCGCTGCTTACCGTAAGATTCACATGTTCGACATCGTCGCGCCAGATGGCACAGCCTACAAGGAATCGGCAACCGTCAAGCCGGGCGAAGACATCGTCACCTATGAGATCGACGGCATGAAAGTGGGTTGCGCAATCTGCTACGACATCCGCTTTTTCGAACTCTTCCTCCAGCTGGAAAAAGCAGGCTGCGACATCATCGTGCTGCCTGCCGCCTTCACCTTGCAAACGGGCAAGGACCATTGGGAAGTTCTGGCCCGTGCGCGCGCCATCGAAACACAAACCTATTTTGTTGCTTGCGGCCAGACCGGCAGCGTCACCGTCAATGGTGAAAAGCGGGCCTGCTACGGCCACTCACTTGTCTGCGATCCATGGGGCCATACGATTGCCCGCGCTTCTGATCCGGTTGGTTACGTCACCGCGCGAATTGATGAAAAGGAAATCAAGCGCGTACGCAATCTCATCCCCATGACACAGCACCGCCGTCTGGCCTGTGCGTAAGGAGGTTCGATCATGTACGTCATCAAGGACATGCCAGAGCAGGTTCGCCAAGAAGACCTCGATCTTCTGAGCGGTGTGGAAACGGCAACCGTGGGCCATTGGCGTCTGCTCGGCTTTATGGACCGTCAGATTCAGCCGCTTCTTCCCGGTCGTCGCGTGGTGGGCACGGCAGTGACACTGGCCATCGCCGGACCGGATTCCACGCTGTTGCACCACGCCACCGGCCAGTTGCGACCGGGGGACATTCTGGTCGTAGATCGCCTGGGCGACGACAAATATGCCTGCTGGGGCGGCGGCGTGACCGTTGCAGCCAAGGCTGCAGGCGCGGTTGCCGGGATCGTGGACGGTCCCTGCACTGACCTCACCGAAATTCAGGATTCCGATTTCCCAATGTGGTCGCGTGGGCTCTCGCCGATCACGACGCGGCTCTACGATCTCGGTGGCGGATTCAACATCCCGGTCAGCTGCGGCGGTGCCGTCGTGATGCCGGGAGACGCGATCCTTGCCGATGAAAGTGGCGTGCTGGTCATCCCGCGCGATGAGGTACGCGCTGTATCGGAGGAGGCGTTGAAACGCCAGGAAACCGGAAAGAAACGTGAGGCCAGCGTACGCGACAAGGTGCAGAAGCTCGGTGACATGACGGGTGCCAGCGCCAAGGTTCTGGCAAAGCTTGCCTGATCGATATCAGTGATGCGGCCCCGGGCTTCGTTCGGGCCGCATTGTCGATACGATTTCACAAACTCTACCGACCCGATGTTGTCATATCGCCGTTGCGGTGTAACGTGGTGACCGGGAACATAGTCTGTAAAAAACAGCAGCTTGCGACAATTTTAGCGCGACTTCGCGCGATTTTGTCGAAAAACGGTGGGGCGCTTTTACGCAATGAATATTCGTTTTCTGGAGACAGTCGTCTGGCTTGCCGAACTGAGAAGTTTTCGCGTTACTGCCGACCGCATGAACATCACACCAGCCGCCATTTCCAATCGTATTTCGGCGATGGAACAGGAACTCGGCATTCGGCTTTTCGAGCGCGATACGCGGGATGTGCATCTGACGCGTGAGGGACGCGCTTTTGTCTCCGGTGCGCGGGACATCATTACCCGATACAATCGTCTGGTCGCCGACGTCGCCCCACCGGAAACACTCGAAGGCACCATTCGCATCGGGCTCGTTCCGTCGATGGCGCTGGCCATCCTTCCCGGCATCATGGAAACGCTGCGGCAGCGTTTCCCCCGCGTCCGTGTGGCCGTCACAACGGATGCATCACTGACGATCCTTTCCAAGTTGGAGAAACGCGAACTCGACATCATTCTCGGTTTCCATGGCACGCAGGTGGAAAAGTACCGGATCGTTGATCTGTGTACGCTCGGCATGTTCTGGATTGCCAACAGCGCATTTCCTGCGGATGAAGACAATATGAGCCGGGCCGATCTGATGATGCACCCGATCATATCCTACGAAGTCGGGACGCAGGCCTATAAGCGCATGGTAGACTATCTGCCCACCAATTCTTTCGGCCAGGGCGTGGTGCACTATTCCAATTCGCTCGCCACGACGATCAGCATGGTCGCCGCTGGAATCGGGATTTCGGTTCTGCCGCCCATCGTCATTCAGAACGAATTGCGGCTCGGTACCCTCAAGGTGCTGAACGTCCGCCAACCTTTTCCCGCAACCGATTACTTCGCCGTCTATCTTGAAAACCCCTCCTCTCGCTTGTCTCCTCTCATCGCATCGATTGCATCCGAGGTGGCCGCAGAGTTCTGCTCTCTGTATGACAACGCACTCGCCGTTCACATCTGATCCAAAAGCCAGAGCCGCAGCAGCGCATGGTGGAACCGTATCCCGCTGACGGGCTTTACCATGCAGCATCATCAGAGGAGTTTCAGATGGCTTTCATAGACGCAAAAGATGGCACGACGCTGCACGTAAAGGACATGGGAACAGGACGTCCGGTCATTCTCATCCATGGCTGGCCTTTGACAGGCGATATGTTCGAGTATCAGACAGTGGCACTTCTTGAGGCAGGTTTTCGCGTGATCACCTACGACCGTCGCGGATTTGGTCAGTCCGGCCATCCCGCTGACGGATACAATTACGATACATTCGCCGACGACCTTGCCAGCGTGATTGAAAGCCTCGATCTACGGAATGTATCTTTGGTTGGGTTCTCCATGGGCGGTGGTGAGATCGCCCGCTATCTTTCGCGCCACGGTGCCGACAGGATTTCCAAGGCGGTTCTCGTCGCATCGGTTGCTCCTTACCTTCTCAAGGACGACAGCAATCCTGATGGCGTCGACGCAAGTGTGTTCGAGGGCATGAAAGACGACATTCGCAAGGATCGCTTTGCATTCCTTCAGAGCTTTGCCAAGACATTCTACGGTGTCGGTCTTGTCAGCAGCCCGGTTAGCCAGGGTGTTCTGGACTGGTCATTCGTTCTCGGCGTGATGGCAAGCCCAAAAGCGACGATCGATTGTGTCGACGCATTCGGCAAGACCGATTTCAGGCCTGATCTCGACGCGTTCACGATCCCAACTCTGGTTATCCATGGGACAGCCGACAAGACCGTGCCGATTGATCCATCGGGTCGTGCTGCCGCCAAGGGTATTCCCGGTGCCCAGCTCATCGAATATGACGGCGAACCGCATGGCCTGTTTGCTACAGTTCCAGATCGCCTGAACAGAGATTTGATCGCGTTTCTGGGATAAAACAACGTCCAATGCCTCTCGTCTCGCGTCCTGTGCGAGGCGAGACCGGCATCACAAAACACTGAGCTCAGCGAAGTTCTATCGCGTTGATCAGTCGGCTTATATAGCCCGCAAATATATTCACCATATCAATCTCCTCGGGCGATCTGAGCCAGAGCATCTGAAGCCCGTCCATCATCCCTATAAGTTCTGCCGCAACAGATGACGGATCGATATCGGGTTTGATCTCACCTTCGGCCATGCCCTTTTGCAGAGAAAAGACGAGGTTGTCTGTAAGGTGTTTCACGCGTAGCGCGAACCATGTGCTTGCAGGGTGGTCTGCGGTCAGGCTTTCTGCATTGAGCACCGCAAATGCCTGGACGACATTCGGAATATCTTGGTTCGACCTGGCAACATCTATCAGGCCGACAAGCACCTTGCGCCAATCCTCGTATTTTGCTCCCACAGCCGAAGCGCTCTCAATGTCTCGCTTTTCCAGAATGGCGAGAAGCAGATCGACCTTTGTCGGGAAGTAGTGAAGAAGCCCCGGCAAGGACAGGCCGACATCGGAGGCTATGGATGCGAAGGATGCGCTTTGGTAGCCATCCCGAGCGAAATGCTGCATCGCCGCCGCAAGAATGGCTTCCCTGCGAATCGCACCTTTTGGGGACTTTCGCTTTTTGGCAGGCGTTGCATCCAACACGCCCTCCGCTTTTGGTTCACCAATCATATTCACTCCCACATCCGAAGGAATGCTTTACCCTGAATTTTCACGCGAGTAACCGGGCAAAGGCCATTCATTTGAGCCACTGCACTCTCGACTCTGCACAGAAAAAAGTTGACTTGCAACGATAACCGAGTAGTCGGTAGGTTTAACGCGGAGTTCGGTGGAGGACGACGTTGTTTTCGAATGTATTGCGGTGGAGGTTTTCAAAAATGAGTATTGCAACCCCGAATATTGTCGCTCCGCCTTCAGGAGCGGGCACTCAGCGCTCAGTCGGTTTGCCCTTTATTCTCACTTACGGACTTGCCAGTGTCGGCTTCTTTACGGCCGTCATGACGCCCGTCGCCATGACGCTGGCCATTCGGGTCAACACGCTCGATCCGGCAGGCAAAGGCGCAAGCCTCGGAGCCATTCTTGGTCTCGGCGCGCTTTTTGCGCTGCTGGCTAACCCCATATTTGGCCAGCTTTCCGATCGCACGCGCTCTCGCTTCGGTCGGCGCAAACCCTGGCTGGTGGGTGGCGTCATATTGGGTAGTATTGCCCAGATTTTCATGGCCTATACGTCCAGCTTGGTGGTCATCGGTATTGCCTGGTGTGTGATCCAGACAGCCTATAACGCCATGCTGGCAGCACTTGTAGCAACCGTGCCGGACCAAGTGCCGGAACATCAGCGCGGTCTGGTGTCGGCCCTTGCGGGCATGTCGATCTACATCGCCCTTTTGATCGGCAGCGGCATTCTGGCACTGACCGGAACTGCCAGCAACGCGATGTTTTTGGTACCTACAGCAATTGGTCTTGTGTCGGTTCTCGTCTTCGTTCTGGTGATTGAAGATCGCCCATTGACTGAGGCACCTCAGCAATCCGCGCCAGGACTGTCTGAACTGCTGGGCAGCTTTTGGGTCAACCCCATCAAGCACCCGGATTTCGGCTATGCCTGGCTCAGCCGCTTTCTGGTGTTCTTCGGCTTTGCGGTGCTGACATCCTATCAGGTCTACTACCTGATGGACCACTTGAAGATAGCGGAAGCCGATATCGGCGATATCATGTTCATTTCAACGCTGATCACCGCAATCTGCGTCGTCGGCTCATCTTTCGTGTCCGGTTACATGTCGGACCGCATCGGCCGCCGCAAGGCCTTCGTGCTGATCGCAGCCATGACCTATGCGTTGGGTATCGTGGTCATCGTTTTCGCAACAGACCTCACCAGCTTCTATAGCGGCATCGCGGTTACCTCTATCGGCTTCGGCGTCTACATGGCGGTCGATCAGGCACTGGTCGTGGATATCTTGCCGGACCGGGAAACCCATGCGGCCAGAAACCTAGGCGTTCTCAACATCGCCAATGCCGTGCCGCAATCCATCGCGCCGGCTGTCGCGCCATTTCTTCTCGCCATCGGCAATGCAGGAGGCCAGAATTATGGCGTCCTCTATGCTGCTGCGGCCATCAGTGCCTTTCTCGGTGCGCTGGCCATCGCCCCCGTGCGCGGGGTTCGCTGACATAGCTAAGACGCGCCACTCGATTTTGGGTGCGTCTCATTTTTCAATCGCATGAGAGATATTGGAGGCTCGTATGATCGAGAATATCCTGAACCAAATGACGCTTGAAGAGCAGGTTTCGCTGCTTGCCGGTGCCGATTTCTGGACCACCGTGCCCGTTGAGCGTCTTGGCGTTCCCAAAATCAAGGTTACGGATGGCCCCAATGGTGCCCGTGGTGCCGGATCACTCGTGGCTGGTGTCAAAGCGGCCTGCTTTCCAGTCGCAATCGCGCTCGGCGCAACGTGGAACCCGGCGCTCGTGGAGCGCATGGGTGTTGCATTGGCAGGTCAGGCGAAAAGCAAGGGTGCGTCAGTTCTGTTGGCACCAACCGTCAACATTCACCGCTCAGGCCTCAATGGTCGTAATTTCGAATGCTATTCCGAAGACCCGTTGCTGACGGCTGCTTTGGCCGTTGCCTATATTCAGGGCGTGCAGAGCAAGGGTGTCGCGGCTACGATCAAGCATTTCGTCGGCAATGAATCCGAAATCGAACGTCAAACCATGTCATCGGATATCGATGAGCGCAGCCTGCGCGAACTCTACCTGCTGCCGTTCGAGCAGGCGGTGAAGAAGGCTGGCGTGATGGCCGTCATGTCATCCTATAACCGCCTCAACGGCACCTATACCAGCGAACATGAGTGGCTGCTGACGCAGGTGCTGCGCAAGGAATGGGGCTTCGACGGCATCGTCATGTCCGACTGGTTCGGCTCGCATTCCACGGCAGCTACCGTCAATGCCGGTCTCGACCTTGAAATGCCAGGCCCAAGCCGCGACCGTGGCGAGAAGCTGGTCGAGGCTGTTCGCAACTGCGAGGTGAAAGCGGAGACCGTGCGTGAGGCGGTACGCCGTATTCTGACGCTTCTTGAACGTGTCGGCGCTTTCGAAACGGTACCTGATCTCACCGAAAGTTCTCTCGACATTCCTGAAGACCGCGCGCTCATACGCCAGATCGGTGCCGAAGGTGCCGTTCTTCTGAAAAATGAGGGTATTCTGCCGCTGGCCAAAACCTCCCTCGACAGTATCGCGGTTGTCGGCCCCAATGCTGCCGAAGCCCGCGTCATGGGTGGCGGCAGCGCCCAGATTGCCGCGCATTACACCGTCAGCCCTCTTCAGGGTATCCGTGCAGCGCTCTCCAATGCCAATAGCGTTCATCACGCTACCGGATGCACGAACAACCGCCTGATCGAGGTTTTCTCAAGCGAGATGCATGTCGATTACTTCAAGGGCAGACAGTGGGAAGGCGCGCCGGTTCATACCGAAACAGCGACCAAGGGTGAATTCTTTTGGTTCGACCTGCCCTCGGCGGAACTTGATCCGGCAGACTTCTCGGCCCGCATCACCGCGCGCTATGTACCTTCCGATAGCGGCGAACATGTCTTCGGCATGACCAATGCCGGCCTTGCCAAGCTCTATGTCGATGGCAAGCTGGTGGTGAACGGCTACGATGGCTGGACGCCAGGCGACAACTACTTCGGCACCGCCAACAGCGAACAGCGACAGGCCTTGGAACTAGAAGCGGGACGCAGCTACACGCTGACCATCGAATATTGCGCACCAGAGGCGACCGCTGACGGCATTCATCTGACTGCCATTCGCTTTGGCGTCGAAAAGCCACTGGGCGATGCCGCCATTGAAGAGGCCGTTGCCAAGGCCGCCGCCTGCGATGTGGCACTCGTCTTTGTTGGCCGCGAAGGTCAGTGGGATACCGAAGGTCTCGATTTGCCTGACATGCGCCTTCCCGGTCGCCAGGAAGAGCTGATCGAGAAGGTTGCTGCCGCTAACGCCAATACTGTCGTGGTGCTTCAAACGGGTGGTCCCGTAGAGATGCCATGGCTGAACAAGGTCAAGGCAGTCTTGCAAATGTGGTATCCCGGTCAGGAACTCGGCAACGCCGTCGCAGATGTTCTCTTCGGCGACGCGGAACCCGGCGGCCGTCTTCCGCAGACCTTCCCGAAATCTCTCTCGGACAATTCCGCCATCACCGATAACCCGCTGGTTTATCCCGGGCAGGATGGTCACGTGCGCTATGATGAGGGCGTTTTCGTCGGTTATCGTCACCACGATACGCACGGCGTAGAGCCTTTGTTTCCCTTCGGCTTCGGCCTTGGTTATACCCAATTCACCTGGGGCGAAGCCAAGGCCTCGTCTGCCATTATGGGCGAGGACGGTATCACCGTCACGGTGGATGTGACCAATACCGGGGCGCGCAACGGCTCAGAGATCGTGCAGCTTTATGTACGTTCGCTGAACTCTTCGGTTTCGCGGCCTGAAAAGGAACTGCGGGCTTTTGCCAAACTTGAGCTGGCAGCCGGCGAAACAGCAACCGCGACGCTGAAAGTGACATCGCGCGATCTCAGCTTCTTCGATGTCGAGGCAAAGGCCTTCCGTTCGGATGTCGGAGGTTATGAGCTACTGATCGCCGCAAATGCCGCTGATATTCGCAGCCGTATTGCAATCGAAAATCCAACGCTATGGCTCGGTCATATCAGTGATCCCTCCATCTGAGAGGGATGATCGGCACCCTAACTAGTAATGCGAAAGCCGGGATAACCCTTGTAAAAGGGTTATCCCGGCTGGGTCGTGTTGTGGGACAGTAGCCCAGACTTATCGACGGTAAACTGCAGCCGCGAGTTGGTCTGCAAGTTCGTTGCCAATGTTTCCCTGATGGCCTTTGCACCAAGCTATGGTTAGAAGCTTATTTTCCAAAAGCTGGCGATCGAGTAATTTCCATAAATCCTGATCTGGAATACCCCGGTTTCGCGCTCTCGGGTTAGAATTGTATCGTCGCCAACCGTTGTTTTTCCAGATTGGTAGCCAATAGTTGCTACCTTCTACGACATATGCAGAATCCGACCAGATGGTTATTGCGTATGACTTTGCTTGATCGCTCGCCCATTTCGCGGCCTAAAGCGCTGCGACCAGTTCAAGGGCGTTATTGGTAGCACCATCAAAGCGACCCGATCCCGTTGCGAGCGTCTCTTCAGCGCTCATGACAACGAAAGCCCAGCCGCCCTTTCCTGATCCGGCATCGTAGGATCCATCGACGTAAATATCCATACGTCCAGGCTCTGGGTTCAGAGCCTGCTGACGTGCTTCGTCAAGATCGGGGATTTCAGTGGCCAGGTTCACGACTCTTAAATTCATTTAAAGTTATTTAAGGCAACGATGCTAGATATCTCACGAGCACTCATGGAGCCATCGGCTATGCTCGCATTTATCGACCATTATGTAAAAAAGGCATGTTCGACAAACCGCTTCGAGACCCGTCGCGACGTCCTGTCCTTTGCGCTGTCTATCACCATCTGCGTTACGATTGCGGCGGATGTCCTTAATGTGGTGGCGCATTACAGCCTGGATGGGCTGGGATGGCTGCCATATGATGTCGTTCCGGCAGCAACTGTCGGCGTGATCATCTCCACCCTAGTAGCGTCCAGCCTGACATTTTCCATCACTTACGTTGTAGGACTTGCTATCCATCATCTGACGATATCGAGAGCAACGTTCGAACGTTTAAGCCGCACGGACATGCTGTCGGGCCTCCTCAACCGGAGAGCTTTCCTTGAGGAAGCGATGCGCGCGCCTGCAAACTCGTCATTGATTTTGTTCGACATCGATAAGTTCAAATCGATCAACGATCAGTACGGCCATGACATCGGCGATCAGGCAATCATCGCTGTTGCGACCAACCTTTCGGAAATTTTTGCGCACTGCAAAGCCGTTGCTCGCATCGGCGGAGAGGAGTTTGCGGTATTGGTCTCGGCGCTGACCCCCACGGAGCGGTTTGCTTTGGCCCAACGTTGCCGGGAACTCATTGCCGCCCAATCATTTGAGGCAGGATCATCGCGTTTTCACGTTACGATTTCCGGTGGTGTGGCAGATCAGGAAGATCATCCCACGTTCGAGGCTCTTTACACGGCGTGCGATAAGGCACTCTATCTTGCCAAGGCGTCTGGCAGAAATCGCGTCGTGCACAGCAGGGACATCCAGTCTCTGGAACGACCTGAAGCACACAAGGCGCGCGTTCCCGTGAAAAGAAGGTCCATTCAGAAATAAAAGGGTGCCCTTCCGTTTGCTGCCTAAAGATGGGATATCGGTGATATCAAGTGATCGAGGCAGGCAACATGAGTACGAAATTCCCTCAAATCTTCCTAGTTCGTCACGGAGAGACCGAGTGGTCACTTTTAGGGCGGCATACCGGCCGCAGCGACATAGCTCTTACGGAAAACGGAGAGGGTGCTGCGAGGCTTGTGGAAGGTCGAATACCTCAAATTCATTTCGACGCGGTTTTTTCAAGCCCATCTCAACGCGCAAGAAGAACCTGCGAATTGGCCGGTTTTGGCTCCAAAGTCAAGATAGACGATAATCTCGCTGAGTGGGACTATGGCCGCTATGAAGGCATCACCACTAAAGACATCCAAACCCATAGTCCAGGCTGGAACGTCTTTCGAGACGGTTGCCCTGATGGAGAGAGCGTCTCGGATGTCGCCGCCCGTGCCGATGTCGTGATAAAGAAGATCAGAGCAGTCGATGGGAATGTCCTGATTTTTTCGAGCTCACACTTCCTGCGGGTTCTAGGGGCTCGATGGCTTGGACTGGGAGCCGAAGCAGGCTCGTTTTTTATTCTGGACACGACCAGCATCAGTATTCTCGGCTATGAACACAATATGCAAGAACCGGTGGTTCGAAGCTGGAACCAGACATAGTCTCGTCTGAAACCTGATCTAGCTTTCACACCAGACCCTATGATTGCCCTTGCGAATGTTGGAGACCTGATCTTGGACGCTGCACCTGCCCCTCCGGTTACACTCGTCATCTTCGGTGCCACTGGTGACCTCACGCGTCGCCTCTTGATCCCATCATTGGTCAACCTCACACGCAGTGGGCTGGTGGGTGACGACCTGCATATTCTTGGCGTGGGCATCGAACCTGGTGACGATGCCATGCTCGTGGAACGGCTCGATACATTTTTGGCAGGGTTGGGCGGGGCAGAACCCATCTCCATGGATCAGGCCTGGCTTCGACTGAAACAACGCATTTCCTATATCAGCGGTGACTTCACGAAAGATGACGTCTTCCTCGAAATCTCAAAGCGTCTTGCACAAACCACGGTTAGCAACGCCGCGTTCTATCTCGCAGTTCCCCCGCAGTTCTTCGGGACAATCACTGAAAAACTAGGGCAACACGGGCTTGTCACCGAAAATGATAATACCTTTAGGAGGATCGCGATCGAAAAACCCTTCGGAACCGATCTCGCATCTGCGCGAGCGTTGAACGCGCAAATTTTGAATACCGTGTCTGAGAAACAAGTCTATCGGCTGGATCATTTTCTGGGCAAGGAGACCGTCCAGAACATTATGACGACGCGGTTTGCCAATATGATGATCGAGGCGCTGTGGAACAGCAACTACATCGATCACGTGCAGATAACAGCCGCTGAAGTCGTGGACGTTGGTTCGCGGGGCAAATTTTATGATGCCACCGGCGCGTTACGTGACATGGTCCCCAACCACCTTTTTCAACTTCTGGCCATGGTCGCCATGGAGCCACCAAACAGTTTCGGTGCGGAAGCCATTCGTAATGAGAAAAGCAAACTGCTGGAAGCATTGCGGATCTACACTCCCGAGGAAGCGCAAACTCACTCAGCCCGCGGCGCATATACTGCAGGAACGGTGAATGGCGCGACGATCCCCGCCTATCGGGAAACGAAAGATATCGCGCCCGAATCCCATACTGAAACCTTCGTGGCCTTAAAGCTTTACGCGGATACCTGGCGTTGGGCGGGTGTTCCCTTTTACCTTCGAACCGGCAAGGCAATGAACGCGCGCGATACGGAAATCGTCGTCACCTTCAAGCAGGTTCCTTTTGCTCAGTTCCGTGAAACCGACGTCGCGCGAAAGCTGCCACCAAACCGGCTCGTCATTCAGGTCCAGCCGGATGAGGGAATCAGCATGGAATTGTCAATCAAGTCACCGGGTCAGTCGGTCGATACCGTACCAGTGTCGCTGGACTTTCGTTATGCGGACCAGTTCGACATCAGCAAGACGACTGGCTACGAGTCGTTACTCTACGAACTCTTCGTGGGCGATCAGACGCTGTTCCAGCGCGCCGATGGCATCGAAGCCGGATGGGCGGCTGTTCAGCCGTTCCTTGATCTCTGGGCCAAGGGCGGATCACCTGAAAGTTATGAACCGGGCAGTACGGGACCGAAATCAGCGCAGGATCTTATTGAACGAGATGGGCGCAGTTGGCGTCAAATAGGTCCGCACCCGCATAAGCAACCCTGAAAACTTCGCTATCGCGCCATGGCGACGAGATTGCCGTTCGACGGTTGACGTATGATGTCCATCGGGACGTCGTAAATCCGCTGTAGTTCTTCACTGCTCATGATATCTGCCGGGGCGCCATGAGCTACCAGCTGGCCGGAGTGAAGAGCGATGATCTCATCGCAAAATCGAGCTGCCATGTTGATATCATGCAGCACCATGATGATGCTGATGCCTTTCTTTCGACATAGATCAGCAGTCAGAGCCAGAACGTCCAACTGATGCCTCACGTCCAGCGCTGAAATGGGCTCGTCAAGCAGCAGGCAGCTTGCGTCCTGCGCAACCAGCATCGCCAGCCACACCCGCTGCCGCTCTCCGCCTGACAAGCTATCGACCATGCGGTCCGAGAATTTGGCCGTGCCGGTGAGTTCCAGAGCCTCTTCAACTTTCAGACGGTCGTCTTCTCCAAATCGTCCAAGTGCCCCGTGCCACGGATAACGTCCAAGTGCGACCAGCTCTCTGACCAGCATTCCCGGCGCTGCCGGAGTGCGCTGCGGCATGTAGGCCAGCCTACGCGCAAAGGGGCGGTTTCCCCAATCGGCCAATGCCTTGCCTTCAAACACGATCTGGCCACTACTCGGCATCTCCTGACGGCCAATAAGCTTGAGAAGCGTCGATTTTCCTGAGCCATTATGGCCAATCAGCCCGATGGATCGGCCCGACCCAAGCTCCAGCGTCAAAGGATGAAGAAGTATGCGCCCCTCGACAGCAAAACTCACATTGGAAAGCGACAGAAGTGGCGCGCCGGCATCTGGTGACGTTTTGTGAGCATTCGATTGCATTTGGTTACCGCATGTTCGTTTAGACGAGGAGTATTGCCTGTTTGGCCAATTAATCAAAGATGGTCAACACGGTAGAGCCGTGCACGTGGGGCTGCGATGACGACTCCTTGAACCATAGCACAAAACTTGATAATTAAACGAAACTTTAATCCGTATCAGGTTCCTAAGAATGGCGTTTCAGCCGAGAATGCAAAATCACATAGAAGGATTCTCCGTTCTCGGTGGGCTTCGTCGGCGATACTGGAACGGAATTACTGCTGACCTCTGGGATGTGGAGTGCGCGAATTATGCTGGCGGCCATTATGTTGCCCGCGATCCGAGGCTATTCATCCTGCTGGAACACCGGGGCGCAGGCAGACCTATGGTGAGACGCAAGGCTGGCGAGAAAGGTATCCTGCAGGACAGTCATCTCAGCCCGATATCCTACATACCGGCAGATGTTGAGTTGTGGGTCGACATCAAAAACGTTCAATATGTCCGCCATCTCGATATTCATTTCGACGTGGACACCATGAACCGTCGCCTCGGCGACGACCTTGATCCACAACGGCTAAGAGAATGCAGATTATCCTTCGCCGACAGCCGAATTGTCACGCTCTCACATCTGATTGCGACCGAACTCGCCAATCCCGAACCACTGCATGACCTTTACGGCGATGGGCTGGCACTCTCGCTCTTGATCGACGTCTTGAAACTGAACAGGTCCGAACCACGCAAGCGGGGAGCCCTCTCCCCTTGGCAATTGCGCCGTGCCCTGGACTTCATCGAAGAGCATTGCCTGCGCAATATCAGGCTCGAGGAACTGGCGACGATCACAGGCTTGTCGCAATCGCATTTCAGCCACTCCTTCAAGGCCGCCACGGGCGTGGCCCCGCATGAGTGGCAGATGAATGCGAGGCTTGATCGTGCCAAGCACTTGCTGAAATCCGGTCGTTACATGCTGACGACGATTGCTGCAGAAACCGGTTTTGCCGACCACGCCCATTTCAGCCGTACGTTTCGCAAACATGTGGGCGTTACACCATCACAGTGGAAAAAGTCACACTCTGAATAAAACATGTGAGCAAATGCGCAATGATGTGAAGTTTGCCCAAAATCATTCAAGTGTCGCGCATCAAGGCAAGCGAAGGATTTAAATTTGAGTTAACCACTCACCTTATCGGGTATTGGCGCGAGTGGGGCGTGGAATGAAAAGATCGATCATATATCCCTTGATCAGGGTGAGCTTATTGGCCAGCGTCGCAGCACTGGGTCTGAACGCCTCGTGGGCGCTGGCGCAAAGCGCCAATGAGGGCGGCAGCACGGTCCTTGAGCCAATCACCATTCAAGGCGATGGCGAGCAAGGCGGCACAGGTCCGGTGCGCGGTTACGTTGCCAAGCAGACCACGACCGGCTCTAAGACGGCCACGCCGCTGAAAGAGATACCGCAGTCTGTCTCTGTTGTTGGTCGTGAAGAAATGTCTGACCGTGGCGTTGTTACCAAAGTGGACGAAGCACTTACTTATACACCTGGAGTGCTGACGCAGCCTTTTGGTTCCGATCCCGATACGGACTGGTTTTACATTCGCGGGTTCGAGGCGAGCCAGACCGGCCTTAGCCTAGATAATCTTCCCTTTACCAGCACCGCTTACGGCAACTTCCAGCTTGATGCCTTCATGCTGGAGCGGGTGGAAGTGTTGAAAGGCCCATCATCGGTACTGATCGGCGGAGCGAACGCTGGCGGAGTAGTAAATCTCGTTCGCAAGCGTCCCGCAGACGAGCCCTATTTCTATACTGAAACCGGAATCAACAGCGACGGAAACGGTTTCCTTGGCTTCGACATTTCAGACAAAGTCACAGAGGATAGTACGGTTAGTTACCGTCTTACAGGTAAGGTTGCCGGTGGCGACAATTACGTCGACTACACAGATGATCTGCGCGGCTTCATCATGCCTCAGCTCACAATCGCACCGAATGATACGACGAGCCTTAATATCTATGCTTACATCAGCGGCCTAGACCAAACTCATACGACGAACGGATTGCTTCCCTACGGGGGGACGGTGGTCGATAATCCAGTTTTCGGCAAGATTGGACGTGACACTTATTTGGGTGAAAAGGACTACGATATCGGTCGAGCCAACCAAACATTGGTTGGTTACGAGTTTGAACATGAATTCGAAGATGGTTTGAAATTCACGCAGACAGCGCGTTACGCAAACTTATACAAGCGTGAACGCTACATCTATGCGTTTGACTTCACTCAAAGCGATGCACTCGTCGGCCGCTATGCAGAAGATATTATTTCCAAGGCAAATGCCTTCAACATCGATAATCGACTTGAAAATGACTTGGAAATCGGTGGCACGACCCATAAAATCATGGGCGGCCTCGACTATCGATATTACCGCCTCGATACCGACAAATATGCTGGGTTCGCATCTGACATTGACCCTGCAAATCCGGTTTATGGTTCAACGGATCCGGTGCTTTCCCCAGGTTCGAACCAGATCGTGACGATCAACCAGATCTCTATTTATGCTCAAGATCAAATCAAGTTTGGTGATGGTTGGCTCGTGACATTGAATGGTCGATACGATCATTTGCAAAGCGAAGCAGACGATCTGCGCAATACCTTACCGGACTCCTCTCTTGCAGAAAACGCATGGAGCGGCCGTGCTGGTATCGCCTATGAATTCGAAAACGGCCTGACACCCTACGCCAGTATCGCTACATTCTTCAGCCCACTCGTAGGCGCTGGGGCAGATGGCGCACTGAAACCAGAAGAAGGCGAGCAATACGAAGCCGGTGTAAAGTATGAGCCATCTTGGTTCGACGGTTTGCTAACGGCATCTGTATTCCAGATCGACAAAGATAACTACACCGTGAATGTTCCGGGCCAAGGCGACAAGCAGCTCGGAACCGTCAGGTCCCGTGGCGTAGAGCTGGAAGGCAAGTTCAATATTGATCAGAACTGGAAAGTCATCGCGTCTGCCTCATATACGGATTTGGAATTTACAAAATATCCAGGTAGTCCGGCTATGGTCGGAAACACACCATATGTTGTGCCGGACACGACGGCAGCACTTTGGCTCGATTACACTGTGGTTGACGGACCCCTGGAGGGATTTGGCGGTGGTGCGGGCGTCCGCTACCGCGGCAAATCATGGGCAGACAATGAAAACACACTCCGTGTCCCAGACGCGACGGTCTTCGATGCAGGTATTCACTACGAAAAGAACGACTGGAAAGCATCGGTTAACGTGACAAATCTTTTTGACAAAGAATATGTCGCAGGTTGCGCCACGCAATACTTTTGTGGTTATGGCCAAGCGCGGACTTTTACCGTCAAACTTAGCAAGATCTGGTGATTATTGAGACCTGCGCAGCTAGCCTAATAATGTTGGTAACTTTATGAGGAAGGCCCGAAAGGGCCTTCCTTTCGTGACTGGAGGCAGATTTGAATTCCCATCTCATTTTCTGCCGTAGATCCATTTTGTTGGCGGCAGCGACGTTAGCATTCCCATGTCCGGGCACCGCAAGTACCCGCCCCAAAACCGCAACCCTTGACTGGGCCCTTCTCGAAACTCTCCTCGCCCTCGGCGCAAACGTCGTTGCGGCACCTGAGCTTCGGCAATTTCGTGAGGTCGCCGTTGAACCTCTGGTGCCGGAGATGGTGTCCGATCTCGGACTGCGGGGTCTTCCAAATCTGGAAACGCTGTCCTTTGCAAAACCGGATATCATCTTCAACTCCAATTTCTACGCCTGGGCTGATCCTCTGCTGGGCCGCATCGCGCCAACGCAAAATCTTGGCATCTACGTGCTCGGCGAAGACCCTTATCTAATGGCGGAACGGGCAACGCTGTCCATCGGTGGACATCTTCAAATCGCGCTGGAAACCGAGGCCTATGTGGCCAATACTGCCAGTCGACTGGATGAGTTGAAATCGGCACTGGCGAGGGGCGATGGTAGGCCGGTACTGCCCATCAATCTGGGTGATGCCCGACATTACCGCGTCTTCGGTACAGACAGCATGTTCGGCTGCGTGCTGAAGCGGCTTGGTATCGAAAATGCCTGGAAGGGTGCAACCGCCTATTCTGCCGCGGCTCCGATGGGCATCGAAACATTGGCTTCGATGCCTGATGCGTGGATCGTCATGATTCCACCCCACCCGCTTGACGCACTGGCGGCGCTTGATCGCAGCGCGTTCTGGAATGCTTTACCCGCAGTCCGTGAGAATAGGATAATCACGCTCGGCTCGATCAATCCCTATGGCGCGCTGCCTGCGGCGCGGCGTTTTGCCGAGGAGCTTGCGAAAGGTCTGACCTATGCCTGGCATGGCTAGCACCGCGTCGCAAAGCGCCACTACCAACCGTGCCGTTATTTCGGTCGTCGCGGTCGCTTCAGCATGTATCACCATGCTGGCTCTGCTTATCTGGACGCGTCCCCTAGTGCCGGGTGATCCGACCACGGCAGCAGTTCTTGGCAATATTCTGCTGTGGAACAGCCTGCTTCCCCGAGCAGTCATCGCACTGTTTGCGGGGGCCGCTTTGGGGCTTGCCGGAGCGTTGCTACAGCAGGTCCTGCGCAACCCGATTGCCGATGCCTCGACATTGGGCATCGCTGCTGGTGCCGAGCTTGCTTTGGTGGCCGGGCTCAGCCTGTCACCGTTATTGGCTGGGTTTTCCCGCGAGATCGTCGCCTTTGCCGGCGGGCTCGCAGCGGTGGCTCTGGTGCTGGCCTTATCCTGGCGGCAGTCGTTCGATCCGGTAACGGTTGCGGTTTCCGGTTTGATCGT
This sequence comes from Agrobacterium sp. DSM 25558, assembly GCF_900100825.1. Lineage (NCBI taxonomy): Bacteria > Pseudomonadati > Pseudomonadota > Alphaproteobacteria > Hyphomicrobiales > Rhizobiaceae > Agrobacterium > Agrobacterium sp. DSM 25558. The sequence continues at coordinate 78,686 of NZ_FMUD01000009.1, forward strand.
AAGCATGATCACAGCCTCGCTGACCATTACGCTCATTCTGGCGCGGGGCGAATACGCGCTGTCCGTCAGCATATGGGGCGCAGGGTCTCTCAGTCAGCAGGACTGGCAGGGTGTCGTTTCTCTTGCACCTCGGCTTGTCTTCGGTGCCGTCCTGGCCCTAGTCCTTATTCGACCGCTCAATTTGCTTGCACTTGATGATGCAAGCGCCAAAAGCCTCGGACTATCCCTCCTCTGGCTTCGACTGGCGATCTTGCTTTTGGCCGTCTGGTTGGCTGCATCCGTTACAGCGAATGTCGGCGTCATCGGCTTCCTTGGGCTTGCCGCCCCTGCACTTGCAAAGCTCTGTGGTGCACGGACCAGAGGCCAAGTCTTGATCGCCGCGCCGCTGGCGGGTGCCGCACTACTTTTCATAACCGATGGCACGAGCCAACTTCTGGGTGCCGGCTTTTCTGATCTCGTGCCTGCGGGTGCTGCAACCGCGCTCATGGGTGGGCCCGTTCTTTTATTTCTTCTGCCAAGACTTCATGCAATTGCGCCCGTTACCGCCGCTACCGCTCCAATAGAACGACGGCTGGCACGCCCGATTTCATGTAATATTTTTATAGCCGCCATAATCGTCGCACTCGGCCTTGCAGCCCTCATCATCGGCCCCTCACCCACGGGCTTGCGGTTTACGTTCGGCCAAGACCTTTGGGAACTCTTGCCCTTCAGGTTGCCGCGCATTTTGGCTGCCGGTGGTGCTGGTGCACTTCTGGGCGCGGCAGGCTTTATCATGCAGCGCGTAACGGGTAACCCGATCGCAAGCCCCGAAGTGCTTGGCGTATCGGCTGGCGGAGGGGCAGGTCTTGCCGCAACGCTCTACATAGTCGGCTCTCCGTCGCCTACGATCATGCTGGTTGGAATGTCACTCGGCGCGCTGACGGTGTTCTCGATCATGATTGCGATCACGGCTGCGCGAGAACTTTCTGCGGAACGGCTTCTTTTAACAGGCATTGCGATGAGCGCCATTTCGATGGCCATCGTCACGATCGTGCTCGCGCAGGGCGATATGCGCTCTTTCATTCTGTTGATGTGGATGGCGGGATCAACCAACCGAGCCGGCAATTTCGAAGCCTTTGCGGCGCTCATCGCGCTTGCACTCTTCGCAGCCCCCCTTCTTTTCATGAGCCGCTGGCTCACCATCCTGCCTCTCGGCACCGTCCTATCGAAAAGCATTGGCCTTGGCCTGACATCGTCGCGGCTTGCGTTGGCGATACTGGCCGCACTGATGACGGCAGTGGCCTCCTTCCTCGTCGGGCCGCTCAGTCTCGCCGGGCTCGTTGCACCTCATCTTGCCCGGCTGATCGGGCTGAATGACGCACGCCAGCAAATGCTTGCATCACTGATGATAGGGGCTGCCCTGCTGATAGGCGCTGACTGGCTGTCGCGGGTGGTCATTTATCCCTATCAGGTGCCGGTTGGCGTGTTTACGGCTCTCATCGGCGGCCCCTACCTCCTCTGGCTCATCGCACGCATCGAAAAGCGCAGCTGATCGGCATGCCGCCGATTCGGCCAAAAGCAGCAGCCTTATCATCGTGATCAACGTCGTCAGAAAAGGCCTCTCACTTTGATGTGTCCTGTGGTGTTTGCGCCACGCTTTCCACTGCCTGTCGTTGCATAGCGTTACATTTGCTACGATCGAAAAAATCGCTTTTTTCAATGACTTGAGTGAAAATATCCCCATCGCGTGAAGGGACTCACGCATGGCGGCCGGGCGCCGTCTGACCTTCGTATCAGGGGACATTGATGCTTGAGAATGAGGCCGCGCTGATTTCCAAACTTGCAGAAGAGAGCGGGCGTATCAGTTCCCGCGCCGAACTCGGCCTTGCCATGGGATATGAGACGATTCTGGACACACGGAGTCTCGATGCCGTCTTGCAGCGTTTGCGCGTAAAGGCACGAGACGCTGGGACGGAATTGCCGATACAGGTCATCCATGGTTCCGGCTTTCAACTCTCTGCCAAGATCATCTTTCGCTAGGCCTGCATAAAGCAAGCACTAGGATTTCGGGCGCGATCTTTGTCGAATGCAGCGGATTAAGGAACGGATTCTTCCCCGACTGGTTATTCAAGGCAAGCCAAGGTCCAAAATGACCACGCTTTGAATGAAAATATTGGGAGAAGATTATGGACATTCCACAGAATACAGTGGTCGCGGTAGCTGATGGCGAAAAGCTCAGCCTCTTCAAGAATGAGGGCGATGCACAGAATGTGAAGCTGAAAGCACTTCCAGATGCGGACGTGGACAGCTCCAAAATTCCCTCCGGTGCACGTCACTCCAGCAGTTCCGCAAATCCTGATGACAGCCAGCAGGATGAAGACGGCTTCAGTGCCGGTATTGCCGAAATGCTGAATAAGAAAGTTCTGGGCGGTAACATCAAGGGATTGATCGTCGTCGCTGCACCTCGCACGCTAGGTGAGATGCGCAAGGGTTATCACAAGTCTCTATCGGACGTTCTGTTGGGCGAACTCGACAAGGACCTGACCGGCCACTCGATTCAAGACGTCGAAAAAGCACTCGCTGCTGCGTAAGACATCATGTTAAATGGAGCGGTTGGTGCCGCTCCATTTCTATTTTCCAGCTTAAGAATATTTTCCTGTTTTTTAAAGTGCCAGACCTGATGCTCGGTCGAACACATGCACACGCTCATGGCTGATGTTTGCGGCAAATTGCGTATTGGTGCGAACCAGTTGCTCGCCATCCACCACCGCCGTGACGTGATGACCGGCCAGATCGAAGATGACATGCGTCTGCGCGCCTGTCGGTTCGACCAGTAGCGTCTGCCCAGATACCGCCACATCACCGCCGCCGCCCATTGCGAAATGTTCGGGGCGAAGGCCGATTGTCACCGACTGTCCGCGCTTGACCCTACGGTCTGGCGAAATGCGGATGGCAGTGCCGTCATCGAGACGTGCGGCAGGCGCGCCGTCTTCACCATCGACAATGCATTCGATAAGGTTCATGGCGGGAGAGCCGATGAAGGCGGCGACGAAGAGGTTAGCGGGCGTCTTGTAGAGTTCCAGCGGTGTACCCTGCTGCTCGATCCGGCCTTGGTTGAGAACGACGACGCGGTCGGCCAGCGTCATGGCTTCGATCTGGTCATGGGTAACGTAGATAGACGTCGTGCCGACCTTTTGGTGCAAGGTTTTGATTTCACTGCGCATCTGCACGCGTAGCTTGGCGTCGAGATTGGACAACGGCTCATCGAACAGGAAGACGGCGGGATTGCGCACCACGGCGCGACCCATGGCGACGCGTTGGCGCTGGCCGCCGGAGAGTTGCGATGGTTTGCGCTCCAGAAGGCTGGCGAGATCCAGCATGCGGGCGGCCTCAGTCACACGCTCCTCGATCACGGCCTTCGGCTGACCTGCGATCTTGAGGTTGAAGCCCATGTTTTCGGCCACGGTCATATGCGGATAGAGCGCATAGGACTGGAACACCATGGCGATGTTGCGCTCCCTTGGCGTCATCTCGTTGACGACGTTTCCGCCAATCATGATGTCGCCATCGGTGATTTCTTCCAGCCCGGCAATCATGCGCAGAAGCGTAGATTTTCCGCAGCCGGAGGGGCCAACGAGTGCTATGAATTCGCCATCGGCAATATCCAGCGAAATGCCGTGAATGACACCAAGCGAGCCATAGGACTTGCGGATATCTTTGAGTTCGACGGATGCCATGTTCTGCTCCTGATCAGGACTTGACGGCGCCAGCCGTCAGACCCGCAATGATGTGTTTCTGTGCAAGGAAAAAGACGATGATGGTGGGCAGGATCGTCATGGTTATGAAGGCCAGAACCAGCTGCCACTCGGTGCCGAATTCGCCACGATAGACCATGATGCCGAGCGGCCATGGGTATTTCGATTCCGAATTGAGCATGATGAGCGGCAGGATATAGCTGTTCCAGCTTCCCACAAAAGAGACGATGCCAACCGTTGCAATGATGGGGCGCGAGAGCGGCATGGAAATGTACCAGAAGAATTTCAGGTAACCGCAGCCATCTACAAAGGCTGCTTGAAACAGCTCATCCGGCAGGTTTCTGAAATAGTTACGAAACAGCAGGATGCTCATGCCAAGCCCGAATGCCACTTGCGGCAGCACCACGCCCCAATAAGTATCAAGAAGCCCAAGATCGCGGATGCGGATGAACAGCGGCAGGATGGCCGTGGCGGCTGGAAACATCAGCCCCAGCAAAAAGTAATTCAGCAGGAAGTTGGAGCCGAAGAACTTCACATGCGCAAAGGTGAAGGCCGCCATGGCCGACACGACGAGCGTCAGGAACACAGTCAAAACGGCAATAATCAGTGAATTGAAGATTTGCAACCAGTAGCGCTTGCCGAAGAGAATATCGCCGTAGTTGGACCATTGCCATTCGGCAGGCAGGCCGAAGGGGTTCACGCGCAGATCACCCAGCGTCTTGAAGCCGCCCAGCGCCGTCGTCAAAAGCGGCACCAGCACGATGGCTGCGACAAGGCCGAGCGATACATAAAGATAAAGCTTCGTCTGCTTACTCACGCGGATGGATGTGGATGTATCAGTCATGGCGCATGAAAATCCTTTTGTAACCAAAGGCGAGCGTGACGCAGATGACGAACAGCACCACGCCGACCGCACTGCCAAGACCGACCTGCATGCGCATGACGCCGTAGGTATAAAGGAAGGTCACCATGGTCTGCGTGGAGTTGGACGGACCGCCACCGGTCAGCGGCATGATCATGTCGAAGAGTTGCAGTGAGCCGATCACGGCAAAGAAGATCGAGAGACGCACGGTGGAGCCGAGCATGGGCAGCGTGACATAGCGAAACTTCTGCCAGCCGGTCGCGCCATCGATTTCGGCAGCTTCCAGCACGTTCTTGTCGACCGATTGCAGGCCTGCGATGAACAGCATCATGTGAAAGCCGAAATACTTCCAGACGATAACGGCGAGCACCGCATAGATCGCCACATCCTTGTCTGCCAGCACATAAGGGTTGGCAAAGCCGAAGAAGTTGGAGATGGCGGCAAAGAGGCCGTAGTCACCGTCATAGACAAAGCGCCAAATAAGGCCTGCGGCCACATCTGCCAGAACATAGGGCAGGAAGAACACGAGGCGGAAAGCGACGACGCCCGGAATTTTATGCGCCAGCATGGTTGCTAGCCAGATGGCCAGCGGAATCTGGATGCAGATCGAAATGACGATGATCAGGGCGTTGTTGATCAGTGCCTGCGAGAAGGCAGCATTGCCGAACAAAACCTGAAAGTTCTTCAGCCCAATGAAATCGGTGGGCGTACCGTAACCGTTCCAGCGATAAAGACTGTACCAGGCCGCTTCGCCCATCGGCAGGATGACGAAGAGGGTAAAGAGGAGAAGTGCCGGTGGCAGGAAGATCAGCAGCGTCAAGGCACGGTCATGGGCGACCGAGCTTTGTTTGCGCTTCAGCTTCGTCAGTGGTTTGGCCAATGCAGGTGCTGCATTGATGGAAATATTCGTCATTTTGTCCGCTTTCGTTTTCACGCGGGGCGAAGGACGCCGCGTGAAAGCGGCGGCGTCCTGTCGTTCAGGCGGGATCAGCGAAGCTCGAAGGCATCCTGAATCTGCTGGGCGCCTTCTTCCGATGTCATCTGGCCCGAAACGATTTCGACGGACACGTCATTGACGACGCGGCCGACGGCGGCACCCAGCGTCTGATCGAAGAAGTTTTGGTGCCAGGTGGATTCTGCGAGTTGCTTGGCGGAACTCGCCAGCAGCGGGTTGGTCACTGCTTCGTTTGCATCAACGGCAACGGGCAGGATCATACCGGCTTTGGCCATCTTTTTTTCGTTTTCCGTATTGGTCAGGAAAGTCGCGAATTCGATGGCCTCCTTGGAGGCATTCTTCGTGACAGCCCAGCCGTTCAGGCCACCGAGCGTATCGGTTGCCTTGCCCGCACCGCCTTCGACGGCGGGGAATGCGAAGCGACCGATATTGTCCTGCGCAAGACCCTTGCCGTCGCCGGCATTCTTGCGCTGGTTGGCTTCGGTGTTGTCGAAACCGAGGATCATCGCCGCCTTGCCATCACCAAAAACGCCAAGCGCCTGTGGCCATGTGGAGCCGAGGTAGCCGGGCTGGAAAGGCTCAAGCTTGCCGAATTCCGCCAGCTGTTCGCCAGCCTTGATGATGGCCGGGTCCATGAAACCTTCGCCCTCACCCTTGCGCGCGGCATCGAACACGGCCTGTCCGCCATTGCGCATGACGAGATAGCTCCAGTAGAAATGGATCGGCCATTTTTCACCGCCGCCACCGGCAATCGGCACGATACCCGCAGCCTTGATGGTTTTGACAGCGTTGCCCAGATCATCCCAGGACTTGATGTCATCAGCCTTCACGCCAGCCTTGGCGAAAAGCTCCTTGTTATAGAAGAAGCTGACGAGGCTGACCTTGAAAGGCACGGCCCAGACCTTGCCATCGAAGGAGAAGCCATCGACGGCGGCGGGGTTGTAAGCGTTGCGGATCTTGCCGCCATCGGCATCGAAAACCTCGGAGAGATCTTTCAATGCGCCGGTCTTGGACTGTTCCTCCAGCACGCCACCGCCCCAGCTGTAGAAGAAATCGGGAACATCGTTGGATTGCAGCAGCGTCGGCAGCTTTGCCTTGAACGCCTCGTTCTCCAGGAATTGCAGTTGCACATCGACGTCAGGATGTTTCGTTTCGAAATCCTTGGCAATTTCCTCCCAGACGGCCACGGCTTTCGGATCGAGCTCCACATGCATCCATTTGACGACTGTTGCGGCAGATGCCGCCGCGGTTCCGAGCATGAATGTGATGGCTGTGGTCGCGGCAAACGACATCCACTTGCCGCTCAGGCTTGCGCCTGCGTGCTTATCAGTCATGATGGTATTCCTCCCGGGGACGTTCCTCACCAATTATTCCCCAATGCGGATTAATTCATATAAGGACGCGCTCAATGTCAAGGCATATTGCTGATATTTTCAGCTTTCCGCTTGACATACCCCTCCCCTGCCCGGTTATTTAATCCGCAATCCGATATAAATACCGTCTCAGACTTTGCTTTGATCGCGACTGGAAATCATGAAGACCGCAGACCCGGAACTGATGCGTGCGATCAATCGCCTGAACGTCCTCGACACCGTCCGTCGCCACGGGCCGATCTCGCGGGTGGAGATCACCGAAAGAACGCAGCTTTCCACGACAACCGTCTCCGCCATCACCGCATCGCTTCTGGATGATGGGCTGATTCTCTCACGGCATCTTGGAGATATTCGCACAGAAGGCGCACGGGGCCGACCCCGGGTGATGCTGGAACTCAACCCGGATGCGGCGCGCGTTGTGGGTGCGAAGATCGCGGCGAGCCGTATGGTTTTCGTGGTCACGGACTTCTGCGGCAATGTGCTGTCAACGCTTGCGCTGCCCATCCGCATCGACCGTCAGCCGATTGGCGTCATCGCAGATCTGATAGAGGATGGCGTGCGGCGCTGCGTGGTGGATGCCGGGCTGTCGCTGGAAGATGTCGATATGGTATGTCTCGGTCTGCCCGGCGTTATCGAACATCGCACCGGCAAAATCCGCTCCAGCCCGGTGCTGCGAGAAGTGAATATCGACTTTGCCGATGAGATGACGGCGCGTTTCGGCACACCGACCATCATCGAAAGCGATGCCCATGCCGTGACGCTCGGCCATCACTGGTTCGGCAAGGCACGCGACCTGGAAGATATGGTGCTGATCTCGCTGGAGCAGACATTGGGGCTTGGCGTGCTGCACCGGAACGATCTGTTTCGCGGTGCCGGTGGTCTCAGCCACAATCTCGGGGATCTTGTGCTGGTTGCCAGCCCGGAAGGGACCGTGCGGCTTGCGAGCCATGCCGGAGAGAATGCCATTTTAGGGTCACGGCATGCTGATGGGCGTTTTGCGGAGGCCATTCGGCTGGGCCGCGGCATGCAACATGCGCAGACGCTGGTGCTGGCGCAAGACAATGACCTCATTGCCGCAGCCGAGCGCGCGGGTGCGGCCATCGGGCTGACATTGGCCAATATCGTCACGCTGTTTGCGCCGCCACGGGTGATCATCGTTGGGTCCAGCCTGGAACTCGGCGCACCCTTCATCGACAGCATCCGCACCGCCTTCGAGACTTCCGTACCCCCTTCCCTGCAGGGTGTTGCGGAGCTTGTTTTTGATAAATCGAGCGACGAATTGTGGGCGCAGGGGGCGGCTGCCGTAGCACTTTACGAGCTTTATGAATCGCCGTGGAACACAACGGGTCCGGCTCTCTGAGGAGGGAGCGAATTCACATCATGACGGGAGAGAGAATATGAAGAAAGTCGGCATAGGCATCATCGGATGCGGCAATATTTCCGGTGCTTATCTAAAAGCGATGGCATCCTTTCCCATTCTGGACATTCGCGGCGTGGCCGACATGAATGCGGATATGGCAAAGGCCAAGGCCGAGGAGTTCAACCTCACAGCCCGGACAGTGGATGAGCTATTCGCTGACCCGGACATCGAAATCATCGTCAACCTGACAATCCCCAAGGCGCATGTCGAGGTGGCGTTGCGGGCGCTGGAAACGGGCAAGCACACCTATTCCGAAAAGCCGCTTGGCATCAATTTCGCGGAAGGTAAAAAACTTGCCGAAGCGGCCAAAGCGAAGAACCTGCGCATCGGCGCTGCCCCCGACACATTCCTCGGCGGCGGACATCAGACGGCCCGCACTCTGATCGACCAGGGCGTTCTCGGCATGCCCGTTGGCGGCACGGCGACCTTCATGTGCCCTGGCCATGAGCGCTGGCACCCCAACCCCGCCTTCTATTATGAGGTTGGCGGCGGGCCGATGCTGGATATGGGGCCGTATTACATCACCGACCTCGTCAACCTGTTCGGCCCGGTCGCCAAAGTCGCAGGCTTTGCCTTCTCGCCACGCACAGAACGGCTGATTACCAGCGAACCGCGCAATGGCGAAAAGATTCCGGTGCAGATTGCCACCCACGTAGCCGGCGCTTTGGCATTCCAGAACGGCGCTGTTGTGCAGGTCGGCATGAGCTTCGATGTGGCCGGGCACAAGCATGTGCCGCTGGAACTTTACGGCACCGAAGGCACGCTTATTGTGCCGGACCCCAACCATTTTGGTGGCGAAGTGCAGTTGCTGAAGAAGGGTGGCCAGTTCGAAAATCAGGACCTGTCATCGCCCTATGCGGATGGCAATTACCGCTCCATCGGCGTGGCGGATATGGCCCACGCCATCCGCTCCAACCGGCAGCACCGCGCCAATGGCGATCTCGCCTTGCATGTGCTTGAGGTGATGGAAGCGTTCCAGACCGCATCCGACACCGGCACGACCATCACCATCACCACTGCCGTCGATCGTCCAGCACCGCTGGCGGAATCGCTGGTTGACGGCCAGATCGGCAAATAATTTCAAGGAGGAATGAAATGCGTGAAGCACTGATAGTCTGGGGCGGATGGAGCGGTCACGAACCGCAGGAATGCTCTGTCATCATCAAGGATCTTCTGGAGGAAGAAGGTTTCAAGGTCTATGTCGAGCACAGCACCGAGGCCTTCGCGGACCCATCCGTACATGATCTGAGCCTCGTGGTGCCGATTGTCACCATGTCCAAGATCGAGAAGGAAGAGATCAAGAACCTTGCCGCCGCCGTCGAAAACGGCGTGGGCATTGCAGGTTACCACGGTGGCGCGGGTGACAGTTTCCGCGAATGCGTGGAATACCAGTTCATGATCGGCGGCCAATGGGTCGCGCATCCCGGCAACATCATCGATTACACGGTCAACATCACCAAGCCGGATGACCCTATCATGAAAGGGATCACCGACTTTCCCTATACGTCCGAACAGTATTATATGCATGTCGATCCATCCAACGAGGTGCTGGCGACGACCACCTTTACTGGTGATCATGCGCGGTGGATCGATGGCGTGGTGATGCCGGTGGCGTGGAAGCGGAACTACGGCAAGGGCCGTGTGTTCTATTCGGCGCTCGGCCATGTGGCGAAAGAGTTCGAGGTTCCGCAAATGCGGGAAATCTTCCGTCGTGGCGCAAACTGGGCCGCGCGGTAACGAAATCGGGACGGAAGATGCCGTCCCATACGTGGAGGTATCATGACAGGTCGCAACATCGTGCTGGTCGATCCGCTGCCGCGGACCCTTGAACTGATCATGGAGCCCGATGTTCGCGCGCGGCTGGAAAAGCTGGGTGAACTTGTCATTTCGGAAGATCGGCAGATGCCTCCGGAACAGGTGGATGCCCTTCTTCCCGATACCGTCCTGATCTTCGGCCAGACCGACATGCCGAAAGAGAGGCTGGATCGCGCGCCGAAGCTCAAGGCGATCATCAATGTGGAATCGAACTTCCTGCCGAATATCGACTATCAAGCCTGCGTCGAGCGCGGCATCTGGGTCATTACTCCCGCGTCCGCATTTTCTTCCCCGGTCGCTGAAGCCTCGCTTGGCATTGCGCTCGATCTGGCACGCGGCATAACCATGGCCGACCGCCAGTTTCGCGAGGGAACCGAGGAATATGGCCTTGCCGGGAACGTTGATACGTTCCGCTATGCCAGTGCACCTATCGGCATCATCGGCTTCGGGGATCTGGGGCGCGAATTGCGCGAGCTGACCCGCCCGTTCAAGAACACGGTCCATGTCTACGATCCATGGCTGCCGCAGGAAATCATCGAACGTCTGGACTGTATTCCGAGCACGCTGGACGAAGTCTTTTCCAAATCCCGCGTCGTTTATGTCTTCGCCAGCGTGACCAGCGAAAACCAGGGCTTTATCGGAAAACGCCAGTTCGATGCCATGCAGCCGGGCTCTGCCTTCCTGCTGATGAGCCGTGCTGCGGTGGTGGATTTTCCTGCGATGCTAGAGGCCGTCAAATCCGGCCACATTCGCGCTGCGACCGATGTCTTTCCCGATGAGCCAGTAGCGGCGGATGATCCGGTCCGTTCGATCCCCGGTCTGCTGCTTTCCGCGCACCGCACCGGCGGCACCCTCGATGCGTTCTACAGACTGGGCTCCATGGCAGTCGCAGACGCGGAGTTGATCATGAAAGGCCTGCCGCCGCAGCTTTGCCGCCGTGCCGATCCCGCCACGGCCAGCAGACTTCGCTCGAAGCCGGTCAGCGTTTCATAATTCAGTTCTCGTTTTGAAAAGCCGAGACTTTCGCAATCGTTACCCCTATCGTCGCCCCCTGAACTTTCAGGAGGCGATCAGGGAGCGATTATTCGCTCTGCGCGTTTTTGGAAGTCCGCATTTTTATTCCGCACACAGGCTCCGATGACAATTCTAGCATCTTATCTTTACCGGGACGGTAAACGCGCCGAAGAGGTACAACTGACCTCGACGGCATTTGAGGCCAAAGACGGCGAATTCGTCTGGATCGGACTGGTCGATCCAACCGCCGAGGAAATGTCCGATCTGAAAGCCATGTTCGGCCTGCACCCTCTGGCGGTCGAAGATGCACTCAATGGCAGACAGGTGCCCAAAGTCGATGTTTACGGCGACCAGCTTTTTGTGGTCGTCAAAACGGCCCATCTCGAAGGCGACAAGATTGCCTATGGCGAGACCTCTATCTTCGTCGGCTCCAACCACCTTATCTCTGTCAGACATGGCTCGGCGCGTGCGCACAAGGAATTGCGTGAGCAGCTCGAGCATTCGTCGAGGCTGCTACGGCAGGGGCCGGATTACGTGCTTCACGGCATCATCGACTTTGTCGTAGATGGTTACCTGCCCATGGTGGAAACGCTGGAAGACAAGGTTCTGGAGCTGGAAAAGCACATCCTGATGTCCTTGCTACAGCCGGAGCAGATCAGACGCATCTTCAGAATGCGACGGCAGGTCATCCGCTTTCAGCGCATCCTCGGCCCGATGGCGGAAGTCGTTGGCAAGCTGAGCCACCTCGAGCTTCCCTGCGTGGATGAAAATGTCCAACCGTTCTTCAAGGATGTTCACGATCACATAAGGCGTGTGGACGGTATGGTCAGCGGCTTGCGGGAAATCATGACGTCCGTTTTCGAGGCTTCGAATTTGCTCGAGCAGCAGCGGCAGGGCGCGATCACCCGGCAACTCGCCGCATGGGCCGCTATTTTGGCAGTGCCGACAGCCATTGCTGGCATCTACGGCATGAACTTCAAGAATATGCCCGAACTAGAGACCAGATATGGGTACTTCATCGTGCTCGCTGTCATTGCGACACTATGTTCGGTCTTGTACGTGCGCTTCAAAAAGGCTGGCTGGCTATAATGCCAGCCAGCCTGAATCTGCCTCCGACCATTTACTCCGCTTTTTCGGGAACTCTGCTCATCCCATCCGGTTAGGACGGTGCAGACAACAGAAAAATTTGGAGGAAACACAATGAAAAAATATCTTATCGGAACAGTCTTTGCGTTGAGCTTTGCATCCCTCGCGGTCGCGCAGGGAACGAGTGGCGGAACAGGATCTGGTGGCAATGGTGGATCGAACGCAGGTTCGGGCACGTCTGACGGTTCCACGAGCGGAACTGGAGCGGGCGGTACGACCGGAACAGGCTCCAACAACTCGGCAACCGGCACAGGTGCTGGCACAGGCGGCAACACCAATAACACCAACTGCGTTAATGGTGCAGCGTCGACACAGGGTAGCAACACCACAACGACCGGCACCACCGGTACCGCTTGCCCTAACTAAAGTAAGATAATTGCTATAACGCATCAAGCCGGGGACAAACCCCGGCTTTTTTGTTGGAAGATATCTGTACGATATCAGGCAATGCTGACCTGTGACCGTGGCTTAACGCCGAGAATGATGCCAATGGCGGCAATAGCCAGTACCAGGCCGCTGGTGCCGAAGACACTCGTGGCCCCGTTCAGGTCGTAAATGATCCCGCCGACGGCGGCACCCATGGCAATTGCGAACTGAATAGAGGCGACAAGCAGGCCGCCTGCACTTTCAGCTTCGTCGGGAATGGTGCGTGCCAGCCATGTCGACCAAGAGACCGGAACCGCACCAAACAGGAAGCCCCAGACGGCGACCATGACAGCGGCAATTGGCAGTGGTGGCTCCGTGGTGACGAGCAGCAGCGCAATCACCGCCATCAACAGCGGCAAGGCTGCGAGCGAAAACTTCAAGCTGCGGCTGATCAGCGATCCCGCCAACAATGTTCCAACGAAATTGGCAAGTCCGAATCCCAGAAGCAAGGCCGAAACCATTCCAATACCAGCGCCGATATCCGCCTCGAGATAAGGTCGAAGGTAGGTAAAGAAGGCGAAATGACCACCAAAGACCAGCGTTGCAGCCAAAAGCCCCAACGCAATACCGGGTCGCGCCAGCACGACACCGAGAGTTTTTACGCTGGTCGTGCCAGTCGGCGCAAGCTTCGGTAATGTCAGAAACTGCATGACGAAGGCGACGACACCCAGCAGTGCGGTCAAGACGAACACAGTACGCCAACCCGCAAGCTCACCCACGTAGCTGCCGACGGGAGCAGCAACGATGGTTGCCGCCGATACGCCGCTGAACACCATGGACAGTGCGCGCGGAATGCTGGCCGTTGGCACCAACCGAATGACGATGGCGGTCGACATGGCCCAGAAGCCTCCGAGAGCTACGCCCAAGAGCAGACGCCCGATCAACAGCACCGTCATTCCCGGAGCGGCAGCCACCATCAGGTTGGAAATGACCAGCAACGCAGAGAAGAACATCATCAGGTGCCGTCGGTCGATGCGTTGGGCGACGGAGGTGATCAGCAGACTGGCCACCATGCCGACAACGGCAGTAACCGTTACGGCCTGTCCAGCAGCACCTTCGGTAATACCCAGCTCGGCAGCAATGGGCGTCAGCAGACTTGCAGGCAAAAACTCGGCTGTCACAAGTCCGAAAACGCCCAACGCCATGGATGTTACCGCACCCCAGTTGGGCGCTTGCGGACTTGCGTCAGTGGAAACGCTATTAAAAGTCGGGTTCATAGTCGGGTCCTTTGGGAGGATGAGAATGCGCTGACCATAAACTGGACTTTCCGGACTTTCTATGCCACATAATCCGCCATGCTTGATCAAAAGTCCGAAAATCGATTATTGCCTGATCCTGATCTCATCAGTGAATTGCTGATGGGCATGCGCCTTGTCGGGCTGGACTACCGTCGAATAGAAGCGACAGCGCCGTTTGGTTTGAGTTTTGGCGAGGTCGAAGGACGTGCGCAGTTTCATTTCGTAGCATGCGGCCCGGTCTATTTGCGATCACCTGCCGGAACACTCCATACCATGAATACGGGCGATGCTGTTCTGTTGCCGCGTGGTGGCGCGCATTCGCTGATCTCCAGTCCTGACATCCCCTGCAAGAACATCCGGTCGCTCGATGCTGCGCCGCTTTGCAACTCCGTCACTGATATCAAGGCTTGCAATCCAGATATACCCAACGAAAAACGCGTTTTGATTTTTAGTGGCTGCATGGAGTTCGACCTGGGCGGCCTGCATCCTCTGGTCGGTCTTATGCCGGAAGTCATGTTCGTCGACACCCTCATCACCCGTTACCCGGAACTCTTGCCGATGCTGGAGGCCATGGAGCGGGAAACGAGACAGGAAAGAGCTGGTTTCGCAGGCATTCTTGCCCGACTGGCAGACGTGGTTGCCGCCTTTATCGTGCGGGCGTGGGTGGAGTGCGGCTGCGGTGATTCCTCGGGCTGGATTGCAGCCTTGCGTGATCCTCGTCTTGGCCGCGTTATTCTGGCCATTCACAACAATCCCGGCCATGACTGGTCCCTCGCAGAACTCGCCAACCAGATGGGTGCGTCACGCTCCGTCTTTGCCGAACGTTTTCTGGAGGTCACCGGCATCACGCCGCTGCGCTATCTGACGGAATTGCGCATGCGCCTTGCTTCGCAATGGATCGGCAAGGAACATATGCCGATTGAAACCGCGGCCATCAAACTCGGCTATGGATCTCAAGCCGCTTTTAGCCGCGCCTTCAAACGCATTATCGGGCACCCGCCGGGATCGCTGACAGCCCGAGGAAGCATGGACCGAATGGTCCGCGCTGACATCGGCTAACCTTCAACGTGTTGGTTACCTGTGGCTCTTTGGAGCGGCAGTTCGTCCGATCTTATTCGTGAAAGTAACACCGGTTTTGGTTGTGCAAGTATCGCAGGCTCCATATCTTGCCGCCAGCGGTCGTAAAAAATATGCGTCCAATTCGGGAGGTAAAGCGTTACCGTCTGCGCAGATGGCAAACGCTGATTGAACAGGAGAAATGGATGTCAGGTGATAAGACGGTGAAGGACTGGCAGGGACTTGCCGAAAAAGAACTGAAACGTTCACCCGAAAGCCTGGTTTGGCATACGCCTGAGGGCATTGATGTAAAGCCGCTTTATACCGCCGATGACGTAAAAGACATTCCGCATCTCGACACCTTACCGGGTTTCAAACCGTTCATGCGTGGACCACGCGCCACGATGTATGCGGGCCGTCCGTGGACCATCCGCCAATATGCTGGTTTCTCCACGGCAGAAGAATCCAACGCTTTTTACAAACGGAATCTCGCCGCGGGCCAAAAAGGGCTTTCCGTTGCTTTCGATTTGGCCACTCACCGCGGATATGACAGCGATCACGAACGTGTCGTCGGCGATGTCGGAAAAGCGGGCGTCGCTATCGATAGCGTTGAAGATATGAAAGTGCTCTTCGACGGTATTCCGCTTAAGGACATGTCCGTTTCCATGACGATGAACGGTGCCGTCATCCCAATTCTCGCCAGTTTCATTGTGGCCGGAGAGGAGCAAGGCTGCTCGAAAGCTGAACTTTCCGGCACTATCCAGAACGACATTCTCAAAGAATTCATGGTGCGCAACACCTATATCTACCCACCTGAACCTTCGATGCGCATCATCGCCGATATCATCGAATACACTGCCAAGGAAAT
Source organism: Agrobacterium sp. DSM 25558 (assembly GCF_900100825.1). NCBI lineage: Bacteria > Pseudomonadati > Pseudomonadota > Alphaproteobacteria > Hyphomicrobiales > Rhizobiaceae > Agrobacterium > Agrobacterium sp. DSM 25558. The sequence continues at coordinate 94,593 of NZ_FMUD01000009.1, forward strand.
GCCGCGCTTCAATTCGATCTCGATCTCCGGCTACCACATGCAGGAAGCGGGTGCGACGCTGGTACAGGAACTGGCCTTCACTCTGGCAGATGGCCGCGAATATGTTCGCGCAGCCCTGAAAAAGGGGCTGAATATCGATGACTTCGCTGGCCGCCTTTCTTTCTTCTTCGCCATCGGCATGAATTTCTTTATGGAAGCGGCAAAACTGCGCGCCGCCCGTCTTTTATGGTCGCGCATCATGGAAGAGTTCGAGCCGCAAAAAGCATCATCGATGATGTTGCGAACCCATTGCCAGACCTCCGGGGTGTCGTTGCAGGAGCAAGACCCGTATAACAACGTCATCCGTACCGCTTATGAGGCCCTGTCTGCTGTTCTCGGCGGCACGCAATCGCTTCACACCAATGCGCTGGACGAAGCCATGGCATTGCCGACGGACTTTTCCGCCCGCATCGCTCGCAACACCCAGCTCATTCTCCAGCACGAAACCGGCGTCACGAAGGTGGTTGATCCGCTCGCAGGCTCCTATTACGTCGAAAGTCTGACGAATGAACTGGCTGAAAAAGCCTGGGCGTTGATCGAAGAGGTCGAGGCGCTTGGCGGCATGACTAAGGCTGTCGATGACGGCTTGCCGAAAAGGCTGATTGAGGAGGCAGCGACCAGGCGACAGGCCGCCGTCGACCGCGGTGAGGAAATCATCGTTGGCGTCAACAAATTCCGCCTGCAAAACGAAGATCCCATCGATATTCTCGACATCGATAACAGCGCAGTTCGTGCCGGGCAAATCAAGCGGCTTGAAACCGTGCGCCGTCAACGCGACCCGAAAGCAGTCGAAAATGCGCTTGCTGTTTTGACGGAAGTTGCCCGCAGTGGTAACGGCAATTTGCTGGAAGCGGCCGTCGAAGCAGCCCGCGCCCGCGCAACGGTGGGTGAGATTTCCGACGCATTGCGCGTTGTTTTCGGCGACCACACTGCGGTGCCGGAAGTTGTGCATGATGTCTATGGCGCCGCCTACGAGGACGACCCGGAATATGCAACGTTATGCACACGTCTCGGCGAGCTCTCTGCCGCTGTCGGCACCCAACCGCGCATGCTGATCGCCAAATTGGGACAGGATGGCCATGACCGCGGGGCGAAGATCATCGCCTCGGCCTTCGGCGATATTGGTTTCGATGTGGTCGCAGGCCCCTTGTTTCAAACGCCGGAAGAGGCGGCAGACCTTGCCGTTGAAAACAAGGTCCATGTCGTCGGCATGTCGTCACTGGCAGCCGGCCACAAGACGCTAGCCCCGCAACTGGTACAGGCGCTAAAGGCAAAGGGGGCTGAGAACGTCATCGTCATCGTTGGCGGCGTGGTGCCAAGACAAGACTATCAGTTTCTGCTCGACAATGGCGTCGCCGCCGTCTTCGGACCGGGCACCAACGTGCTGGAAGCAGCCCGTGCGGTCATCGATCTGATGCAGGGACGCCTTAGAAACGCTTGACGTTTCAAGGCTTGGCGGCCTTTCGAGGTTGCCAAGTCCGCTTACTCAAATACTTCAGCACGGCGTCTCAACCAAACACATGCGCCGCCTCTGGATCGAACGCGATATGCACGTTCTCACCGCGACTGAGGCCTGTGATGGCCTCATGCCCGAAGGGCAAACGGACGGAGAGGGGCTCGCCGGTGGACAGCTCCGTGGAAACATGGATGTTGTTGCCGAGAAAGGTGATGTCGTTCACGGTTACGGGGAAGCTGTTTTCGGTCTGTATACGAGAGAGACGCACGCGTTCGGGGCGCAGCATCAGAGCCGCCTTTGCGCCCAGCTTTACATCTCCATGAACCGGAATCTGGCTGACGATGGCTTGGCTGCCAAGCGCTACCGTTGCACGACCCGATGACGTGGAAACAAGATCGCAGGAGAGGAAATTGCTGTCTCCGATGAATTCCGCGACGAAACGCGTGCGCGGATCGGCGTAGAGTTCGGGGCCGGTGCCGATCTGGTCGATCACACCTTTCGAGAACACGGCGATACGGTCGGATAGCCGTAGCGCTTCTTCCTGATCATGGGTGACATAGAGTATCGTGACTTCCGTTTGCTGATGGATGCGACGAATTTCGTGCTGAATTTCCTCACGCAGCTTTTTATCGAGGGCCGACAAAGGTTCATCCATCAACAGAATTGGCGGATCGTAGGCAAGAGCCCGAGCAAGCGCCACGCGTTGCTGCTGCCCCCCTGACATTTGCGCGGGTTTGCGGTTCTCAAAGCCTTCCAGCCGCACCAACCGCAGCATTTCCTTGACTTTGGCGTTTATCGTTGCCTTCGGCAGACGGCGAACTTTCAAGGGAAAAGCGATGTTCTCGCCGACCGACAGATGCGGAAACAGCGTGTATCGCTGAAACACCATGCCGATGTTACGCTTGTGCGAGGGGGTGGACAGAATGGACTTTCCGTCCAGCAAGATGTCACCCGCAGTCGGGTCTTCGAACCCTGCCACGATATAAAGCGTCGTGCTTTTGCCCGAGCCGGATGGTCCGAGGAATGTCAGAAACTCACCGCGCTCCACCTGCAAATCGACGTTCTGAACAGCCACAACCGGGCCATACTGCTTTTTGATGCCTTTGATCTCGAGGAACGGTTTCGTCATGATTTCAGTCCCTTGCGCACGAGCGCAAACAGCGCCATCAAAATTACGGTCAGCAGAATGAGGAGTGTGGAGGCCGCAGCGACGACAGGTGTCAGGTCCTGCCGCAATGTGGACCAGACCTTTACCGGCAGGGTCTGGAGAGTCGGGCTGGACATGAAGATCGCCACCACCACCTCATCCCACGAGGTCAGAAACGAAAAGATCGCTGCGGAAAACAGGCCATGGCTAATGGCTGGCAATGTAACCCTGATCTTGGCCTCCAACGGCGAAGCGCCACACAATACCGCGGCATCCTCGATAGACTTGTCGAACCCTTCAAGGGCCTTCGTAATCGACAGAATCGAGAATGGCAGTGCCAGTACCAGATGCGAAATGAGGAAACCCAGCATCGTGCCGTTGAGGCCGATCTGCAAGAAAAACGCATAGAGACCGACGGCAAGCACCACAACCGGCAGGATCATCGGCGTCATGAACAGCGCTCTCAGCGCCTCCCGAAACATGAACTTTCCGCGCACGAGGCCAAAAGATGTGACGAGGCCGAGCAGCACCGACAGGACGGTGACGATGGCGGCAATCTTGAAGCTCGTCCACGCCGACTCGAGCCAGCGAGGATCGGCAAAGAAATCGGCGTACCATTTCAACGTCCAGCCCGCCGGCGGAAAGATCAGCCATTGCGAGGAGCCGAATGACAAGGCGGCAATGAACAGGATAGGCAACAGCAGGAATGCCGCCGTCAGCAGAGTGATACCGAGCAGCGCATATTTCCACCAGCCGAGGCGTGAGAAATTCAGAAGCATCAGCGATCTCCCAAACGTTGATCGCCGAAGAAACGAAGCTGCACGGCATAAAGCGCCAGCGTAACGACCAGCAACACCAAAGCGGCCGCGCCACCCATGCCCCAATTGACCAGCGATTGGACGAATTGCGCGATGAGTTCTGCGAGCATCATGTTGGACGTGCCGCCGAGCAGAGCGGGCGTGACGAAATATCCAAGCGACATGACGAAGACCATCAGGGCACCTGCGGCCATGCCAGGAATGGAAAGCGGCAAAAGCACCCGCATCAAAGCCTGGCCTCGATTTGCGCCGCAAAGCGCCGCCGCCTGCAAGATGGCAGGGTCGATCTTGCGGATGACCCCGTAAAGCGGAAGGATGATGAAGGGCAGCATGATATAAGTCATGCCGATGGTGACGCCGACCAGATTATTGACCAGAGCCAGAGGCTTGTCGATCAGCCCCATGCCGATCAGAATCTTGTTGACGAGGCCGGTGCGTTGCAAAAGCACCATCCATGCATAGGTACGTGCCAGCAAGTTCGTCCACATCGACAAAAGCAGAATTGCGAAGATGACGGAGGCAAGCCTGCCGGGCATGATTGCCAGCGCCCACGCCACCGGAAAGCCGATGAGCAGCGAGATGACCGTGACCACCGCTGACACCAGGAAGGTGTTGACAAATATTTTCAGATAGGTCGATGATCCCAGCAGAGCGACATAATTCGAAAGCCCAAGTTGCGGCTCCGTCACACTGCGCATCAACAGCGCCACCACCGGCACGACGAAAAACAGCGTCAGGTAGACCAGCGCTGGCAGTGTCCACCGCATGCCGCTCGGCCTCTTATATTGCACTGTCGTGTCCATGGTTGAAGCCTTTGTCGGTGATGGCATCAAAATTTCCGTTGCCGGCTGTAGCCGCCAATTAAACGGCTACAGCATGTCACAAGGTTCAGCTTACTTGGCCTGCCATGCGTACCAGCGCTCGCCGATGGCATCGCGGTTATCGGCCCAGTAGCTCATGTCGGCATTGACCTGGCTTGCGGTCTGCTGGTCAGGCAAGGTCTTGGCGACCTCAGCATCCATCAGCTTGGCGGATTCTATGTTGACAGGAGCGTAACCCGTGGCCTTGGCCATATCGGCCTGCGCCGGCGCCGACGTTGCCAATGCGATAAACTGCATGGCCGCTTCCTTGTTCTTTGCGCCCTTTGGAACCACCAGAGAGTCAGCCGCGGTAATATTCTGCTCCCAGGATGTCTCGGCATTGACGCCGCTGCTCTTGAGCGCGGTCATACGACCATTCCAGACACTGCCGAACGGTGCTTCGGCAGATGCCAGAAGCTGCTGTGACTGCGCGCCACCGGACCACCAGACAATATCAGACTTGATGGTATCGAGCTTCTTGAAGGCGCGATCGAGATCCAGCGGATAGAGTTTGTCGGCGGGAACGCCATCTGCCAGCAAGGCGGCTTCGATGACGCCGGGTGCCGACCACTTATAGAATGTGCGTTTGCCAGGAAACTTTGCCGTGTCGAAAAGATCCGACCAAGACTTCGGGCAGGCCTCGACTGCATCGGCGTTGCAGCCGATGACAAAGGAATAATAAAAGCTGCCAACGGAATAATCCGTGACGAAGCGTGGGTCGAGCTTCGACTTGTCGATGACCGAAAAATCCAGCTTTTCGAGCATCCCGCCCTTTCCGGCCTGGGCTGCATAGTCACCCTCGACATCGACTACATCCCAGGTCACACCCTTGGCTTCCACCATGGCTTTGATCTTGCCGTAGTCGGTCGGTCCGTCCTGTAAAACCTTGATGCCGGTCTTTTCGGTGAATTTATCGGCCCATGCGGCCTTCTGTGCGTCCTGCGTCGTTCCACCCCAGCTCGAAAAGACGATATCGGCAGCAAAAACCGGTACCGATGCGGAGAGCGTTGCAGCAAAGGCCGCCAATGCGAATGTAATTTTCATGTTCCCGTACTCCTTGTTTTATTAGAGCTTTTTATGCGTATGCTTGATGCCTATGCCTTCGGCACGCTGCCTCCCAAGGGAGAGAAACGAGCTGGTTTCATGATCTTGTTTTCAGCGACCTCTATCAGGTCGCGAATTTTGGGCAGAAAGGCCTGCCATGCGGGGTCCGCCATCAGCGCAGCACGGCGCTTTTCCCGGTCATCAAGACTGGTGAAACCCCAGATGTGAACGATCTCGTTGATGGTGCCGATTTCGCTGAAGAAATAGCCGACCAGCTCACCCAGATGCGATTTCTGGATATCGATGCCCTCCTTCTCGACCACGTCGAGATAGGCCGGAATCGCTCCGTTCTTCAGTCGATAGGTGCGGATTTCATAAAACATCGCCATCACCGCATCACGAAGGGATCAGGGATGGGATCGTCGGACGTGCGCAGCCAGATGGTTTTGGTGCGCGTATAATCCATCACCGCTGCCATGCCGCCTTCACGTCCATGGCCGGACATGCCGAAGCCGCCGAAAGGCGCGATGGGGGAAACGGCGCGGTAGGTATTAACCCAGACGACGCCTGCCCGGATGCCCTTCATCAGGCGATGCGCACACGTGAGGTTCTGCGTGAAAATGCCGGAGGCGAGGCCAAACAGCGTATCGTTGGCGAGGCGCAATGCCTCCTCTTCCGTTTCGAAAGACACTACAGACAGCACGGGACCGAAAAACTCATGGACCAACGAAGGAGAAGCAACGCCGTCGCAATCCAAGATCGTCGGCTGGTAATAGAACCCCTCGCCTTCGATGGCCTTGCCACCGGTGACGAGTGTGGCACCCGCATCGATGGAGCGCCCAACAAGATCGATAATACCTTCACGCTGACGACTGGTTGCTAGCGGACCAACCTCGGTTGCCATATCCAGCGGCGCGCCGATACGGATCGCCTCTGCCTTCGCTTTCAACAACGCAACGAACTGGTCCTTGACGCTTTTCTCTACGATAAGCCGCGAACCGGCAACGCAGCTCTGGCCGGTGGCTGCGAAAATACCTGCCACCTGCGCATTGGCGGCACTTTCCAGATCAGCATCGGCAAAGACAATGAAGGGTGATTTGCCGCCCAGCTCCAGCGATGTGGATGCAAGGTTTTCCGCAGAATTGCGCACCACATGGCGTGCCGTTTCCGGGCCGCCGGTAAAGGCCACATGTGCCACTTTCGGATGCCGCCCCAATGCCGAGCCGCAGGAGGGACCGAAGCCGGTCAGGATATTGACGACACCTGGCGGGAAGCCTGCCTCATGAATAAGCCGGGCCAGTTCCAAAAGCGGTGCTGGGCCATCTTCCGATGCCTTGACCACCATCGTGCAACCAGCCGCCAGTGCAGGTCCGACCTTAACGGCAGACAGAAACAGCTGGCTGTTCCATGGCACGACCATGGCAACGACGCCGACCGGTTCACGCCGCAGCCAGACATCCATATCTGGCTTGTCGATGGGCAGGTACGAACCTTCGATCTTGTCGGCGAGGCCCGCATAGTAGCGGTAATAATCAGCCACGTAAGCGATCTGGGCCGAGGTCTCGCGGATGATTTTTCCGGTATCGCGTGTTTCCAGCTCCGCCAGTTTTTGCGCATTCGCGGCGACCAGATCAGCCAGTCTATACAGCAGCTTACCGCGCTGGGTGGCGGTCAGCTTGTACCATGGGCCTTCGTAAAGGGCGGCGTGGGCGGCAGAAACAGCGCGATCGACATCACCTTCACGCGCTTCCGGTATGGTCGCCCACACCTGCCCGGTCGCCGGATCGAGGCTGTCGAAGCGTGCTTCCCCATCCAGAAACTGTCCGTCGATGTAGTGCTGGAAGTGCTGCATGATCTACTCCTGAAATGCCGGCATGACCCCGGTCATAAAGCGTTCGAGCGACGCTTTCTTGCGCTCGAAGCTCATGCCAGTGTCGATCCAGAAGGAATACTCGTCGTAACCCATGGCCTCGTATGTTTTCAAACGCGCAATGACATCATCGACATTGCCGACGACATTGTTCTGGCGCATCGATTTGGCCGAGATCATCTCGTTGGCGGCAATGACGTCATCGGGAATATGCTCGATCAGCCCCTGAGTGACCGGCTTTTCGTTTTTGAACCAGGCGAAGAAGTAATTGTAATAGACGCTCAATTCATGTGCGGCCTGGGCGATGTCTGCCTCGTCGGACCCCACATAAGTGTGACGCAGCAGCATGATTTTTGGCCGCTTGACATCCGGGTGCACAGCGCAGGCATCGTTGAAACGCGACATCAGCGTGGTAACTTCCTCATCACTCTGCCAAAGTGGTGTGACCTGCACATTGCAGCCATTGGCGACGGCAAATTCATGGGAATTTGGATCGCGTGCCGCAACCCAGATCGGCGGATATGGCTGCTGCAACGGCTTGGGGGCGGATGTCGTTGCCGGGAACTTGAAGAACTCGCCATCATGAGCGTAGTCGCCATCCCAAATGCCTTTGATCGCGGGGATCAACTCGCGCATGCGCTGGCCAGCGCCCCAAGCGTCAAGCCCCGGCAGCAGGCGCTCATATTCAAAGGAGTAGGCACCGCGGGCAATGCCGATATCCAGCCTGCCATCGCAGATGATGTCGGTCATGGCCGCTTCACCAGCAAGCTTGATGGGGTGCCAGAAGGGCGCAATCACCGTGCCTGTTCCCAGCCGAACGTTTTTCGTGCGCCGCGCCAGATCGGCGATCGTCACGAAGGGGTTGGGGGCAATGGTGAAATCCATGCCGTGATGCTCGCCAGTCCAGATGGCATGCATGCCGCCCTTGTCGGCAATTTCGCACAGCGCCACGAACTCTTCATACAGAGCCTTGTGGTTCTGGCTCGGGTCTAGGCGTTCCATATGGACGAACAGGGAAAATTTCACGGTCAGACGCCCTTCATGCTGATGGAGTGAACGCGTCCAGCCGTTTCATTGCCGACATAGACCCCAAAGTTGCCGATTGAACTTTCCATCGCAAAACGATTGACGATATCGGCAGTGGCGGGCGTGTTGAATGTCCGGTCCCACAGGCCGGAGGACGAAAAGAACCGACCTTCTTTCGGCGCTCCTTCGGAGGCGAAAGCACGATAGACAATGTGCTGGCGACCATCGCTTTTGTCCTCAAAGACGGAATACAGAAAGCCGACTGTGATGCTGAGGCCCGTCAGCTTTTCAAGATAGGCGGCCAGCACAAGCGTCGGATCGCCATCCGTGCTGTGGCAGGTTGGCAGTGACAGGGGTTCGGTGCCCAGCAGCAGAACGTCGCCATCGCGCTCAAGAACGGCGCTGATTTCCAACGCACCCTCACTTGCCGCCGAAACCGCTTTGCCCGCCAGTTGGGGCGTAAAATAGCCGCCGCGTGCGTAACCTAAACCGTTGCGACCGCTGTTGGTGAAGGCTGCAATCCGCCCAAGAAGAATGACGTGGTCGCCCGCTTCCAGCACGTTTTCCATCGTGCATTCAAACCATGCAGCGACACCATCGAAAACAGGGCAACCGTCGGGGCCATCGCTCCACGATACGGCTGCAAAACGATCCTCGACGGGCCGAGCGAAGGTGTTGGAAACATCCTTCTGCGTTTCCGAGAGAATGTTGACGGCGAAGGTTTTCGTGCCGGTCATGACCCCGAAATTGCGGGACGTGCGTGCCAGACAGACCAGCAGCATCGGAGGATCGAGCGAGACTGACGTGAACGAGTTTGCCGTAAACCCGATCGGCCTACCATCCGCATCACGTGTGGTGACGACCGTAACACCAGTTGGAAAGGCACCGAAAGCATCTCTCAATGCGCGTGGATCAATGATATCCGGCATCACTTCGGCTCCTCTGTTTCAAGCCACTCTGCAAGCAGGGCGTTGACATCATCCGGCGCGGTCAGATTGACCATATGCCGGTGTCCGTCAACGATCCGCGCCCAGCCATTAGGCGTTACCTCCGCCATCTGTTGCGCCATGTCAGGCGTCGAATTGGGGTCGTGCGAACCCGTCAGAAACAAAGCCGGGCAGCGAACATCGCGCCAATTGTCTGCATAGGTCTCATCACCGCCCGCGAAGGCGGAATAGGCGACGGCGTAACCTTCTGGATCGACCAGCCCCAGCCAATTGCGGGTCAGTTCCCGCGCATGAACGCTATTGGCATCATCGCCAAACCATCGCTTCAACGGCCCGTCACGGTCAACACCGGTGGTTCCGATCGACGCCGCCCGTGCCATCACGGCAGCTTTCGCTTCAGCATCACGGCGGTAGACACCGTTGAGATAGGCGACCCGTTTGATGCGCTTTCCAAACGTGGCGGCAGCTCCACCGGCAATCAGTGCACCCATGGAATGACCGGCCACATTGGCCGTGTCGATGTTCATCTCATCCAGAAACCGGCCAAACCAGGCAACGAAATCTTCGAGTGTGCTGCCAGCAGGCAATTTTGCGCTTTCACCATGACCGGGCATATCGACGGCAATGACACGGTGCGTTTTCGAAAAAACGGCGATCTGCGGAGCCCATGCCTCCAGCCGCATGCCGACGCCATGGATCAAAACCAATGGCTCGCCAGACCGCATCTCGACATAAGAGACGCCGCCAGCCGTGTGCAGACGCTGAAACCGCAGCGGCTCCGTTTTATTCTCTGGCGAAACCGTCTGGCTGGTGTGCATGGCGATAACCGATCTCACACGCCTGCAGGATTGGCGACGTCGTTCCCCAGATCTTTCAGATCCTGATAACGATCTCCAATGCGATGGTGCGGACGACCGCCAACGGATGCACCCAAGGCCACGACGATTTCATCTGCGGCTGGCGCGTCTGGAATGGCGGTGTGAATGGTCAGATAATGGGAACGGCGTCCCTCATCGTTCTTGTCCATCAGAGGGATCATGATCGGCGCATTGGCCGGTCCACGCGTGTTGCAAAAAGCAAGATAGGATTTGGCACCAACGGCGTTGCGGTAGTGATTGCCGAAGCGCAAGGTGTGAATAAGCGCCGACGCATGTTCGATCTCGCCATCGAGACCGACGACTGCCGCCTTGCCGTAACCTTCCACGGCTTCGCCAGACCCAACTGCATCGATGATCATCTTGGTCAGCAACTCACCGAGCACGGGCGCGAGGGCGTGAATATTTGGCTTCAGGTCTTCGACAAAGCCACGTCCGGCCCAAGGGTTCTTCACCACGGCGAAGGCGGAATAGAGCTTCAAAGGAACCGGGGCCGCCCTTCCACCTTCGATCAGAGTGGTTTCGACCTGCAACAGCGTCTTGCGAATTTGGATCGTCATGTCCCGTCCTCAAACTTTGTATGAGGTTATGGTATGCCATAATATAGGGGTGTCAATAGGCTTTTTACGCCCGCATTGCGGGCGATTGATATTTATGGATTTATCTTTTAAAACCAGTGTATTAACGAAACTAACTGCAACTTGAAATGGCTGCATTGTCCTTTTCGCACGACGTCGACGACAGCGGCCGCCGTTTGATCGAGCGCCGTTAAATGCGAGAAATCTGCGGCTGCGCGGAAAGCACGGCTTCTGCAATTGCCGATGCACTGGCCACATGCTTCATGGCTGCCTGATAGGCTGCCTCCCCATCGCCCTTGCGGATCGCCTCGATGATCTTCTCCATCTGGGCAGGACCATCGATATTGCGTCTTTCCGTCTTGATCGTCATCGAGCGCAAGTGGTTGATACGTACTGTCAGGAGATTGACGATACCCCACGCCACCGTGCGCTCCACGCTGCTGAACAATGCGTGGTAGAAGGCAGATGTATGCGTCAGAACACCCTGCATATCCTTCTCGTGATAGGATTGGCGAATGCCATGCAGCGATTTTTCAAGGGCCGCGACGATGGCAGGATCGTTGCGTTCGGCACATAGACGCGCGGCCATGCCTTCCAGAGCCCCACGGATCTCGTAAATCTGACGGGCCTCATTGAGATCCAGCTGAGCGACAATCGGGCCTTTGTTGGGAAGGTTGGCGACCAGCCCTTCGGATTCGAGATGCCTAAGAACCTCACGCACAATGGTTCTGCTGACGCCGAGTTGAGCGCAGAGATCACGCTCCACCAGCCGGTCACCCGGACGGAAATGACCGCTGACGATCGCTTCGCGGACTTTCTCTAGGGCCAGTTCGCGCAACGTTTTTGCCGGACGCTCCACCTTGATTGTCGAGGCCTGCAAAATCGTATTCATTATCCGCTCCCTGTGCTGATACACTGTGTGGCAGTTATCGAACCGTGCGGCTCGATTGTGCGACATCTGGTATTATGGCGTGCCAGGTACATACTGCGAGCGCATGATCTTTGCAACTGACCGTGAAAGCGGCAGGGTGCCTATCCCATGCGCTCGGAAGCATAGGAGCCGGGGCTTGGTGGAAAAACGATGGTGCGGTTTCCATTGATGAAGGTGCGTCGGTGGATATGCGCATGGATGGCACGCGCCAGCACCTGCGCCTCCACATCCCGGCCAAGCGACACATAATCCTCCGGGCTCTGGGCGTGGGTGACGCGAACCGTATCCTGCTCGATGATCGGGCCTTCATCCAGATCTGCGGTGACATAGTGCGCCGTTGCGCCGATCAGCTTCACGCCGCGCTGGTAGGCCTGTTTGTAAGGGTTGGCACCCTTGAAACTGGGCAGAAAGGAGTGGTGGATATTGATGATCTTGCCGGACATTTCCGTGCACATGCGGTCCGACAGGATTTGCATATAGCGCGCCAGCACGATCAGCTCTGTTTCCGTGCTCTCAATCAAATCCATGATCTTCGCTTCGGCCTGCGGCTTGTTTTCCTTGGTCACAGGAATGTGGTGGAAAGGGATATCATGATTGACCACCACTTTCTGGTAATCGAAATGGTTGGACACGACGCCCACGATATCGATGGGCAACGCACCGATCTTCCAGCGATAGAGCAGATCGTTGAGGCAGTGACCGAAACGTGACACCATCAACAGCACCTTCATGCGCTGCGAAGCATCGTGGATTTCGGCCTCCATCTCAAACTTTTCAGAGATCGGCAGCAGGCCTTGCGCGAGTTGCTCAAGCGTCGCCCCCGTCTGGGAGAGAAAACTGATGCGCATGAAAAATCGGTTCGTATCCAGATCGTCGAATTGCGAACTGTCGAGGATATTGCAACCCAATTCAGCCAGATAACCGGACAATGCCGCAACAATGCCGCGGGTCGATGTACATGTGACTGTCAGAATGAATTTCGTCATCGGGCGATCTCTCTTGGAACGGCGATAAAAGGCCCCGCACAAGAGCGCGGGGCCAAACTTTACAGCGTGGCATCAACGGCCTAGACGTCGAGCGTCGTGTCATGCTCCCAGGCGGTGAACTGCGAGCAGTAGCTGTTCCATTCGCCATGCTTGAGTTTGAGATAAGCGGCGGAAAACTCCGTTCCCAACGCCTGCTGCAACTCTGTGTCTTTCTCGTATTCACGCAGCGCATCCAACAGGTTCAACGGCAGCTTGGGCGCGTTCGTGATCGTGTGGCCTTCGCGGTACATGTCGATATTGTGGTGCGGACCAGGGTCTGCATTGGTGCGGATGCCAGACAGGCCAGCGGCAATGATGATCGCCTGCAAGAGATATGGATTGACCGCGCCATCCGGCAGACGAAGCTCGAAACGGCCGGGACCGGGCACACGCACCATATGGGTACGGTTGTTGCCGGTCCATGTCACCGTGTTCGGCGCCCATGTCGCACCGGAAATCGTGCGCGGTGCATTGATGCGCTTGTAGGAATTGACGGTGGGATTTGTAACAGCTGCCAGAGCAGACGCATGTTTCATGATGCCGCCGAGGAACGTACGTCCCTGCGCGGAGAGACCGAAATCCATCGCCTTATCCGCGAATGCATTGACCTTGCCCTCCGTATCCCACACCGAAATATGGGCGTGGCAACCGTTGCCGGTCAGCCCCTTGAAGGGCTTGGGCATGAAGGTGGCGCGCAGCCCGTGTTTTTCAGCGACTGATTTGACCATGAATTTGAAGAAGGAATGCTTGTCGGCGGTTTGAAGCGCGTCGTCATATTCCCAGTTCATCTCAAACTGGCCGTTCGCGTCCTCATGGTCGTTCTGGTAGGGCTTCCAGCCAAGCTCCAGCATGTAATCGCAAATCTCTGCGATGACATCATAACGGCGCATGACCGCCTGTTGGTCGTAACACGGCTTTTCTGCGGTATCGAATTCGTCTGATATTTTCGAGCCGTCCTGCGAAATCAGGAAGAATTCAGGCTCCACACCGGTTTTAACCCGCAGCCCTTTTTCGGCAGCCTCTGCGATCAGTTTTTTCAACAGAACGCGCGGGGCCTGTTCGACCGGTTTGTCTTCCATTACGCAATCGGCAGCAACCCAGGCGACATCTTTTTTCCACGGAAGCTGAATGACGGATGATGGATCTGGCACGGCAAAGAGATCGGGATGGGCGGGCGTCAGATCAAGCCATGTGGCAAAGCCCGCAAAACCGGCACCGTTTTCCTGCATATCGGCAATGGCTTCAGCCGGAACGAGCTTGGCCCGTTGTCCGCCGAAGAGGTCGGTAAAACTGATCATGAAATATTTCACGCCGTTTTCGGCGGCGTATTGCGAGAGATCCAGTGTCACTTTGTTCCCCTTTTTGGATTTTAGACACTCATCGTCAACGAGCCGCATCCTCCCAAACACGGCTCGCCATTGTCGTATGGTAGTTTAAAAACCGCCCTTGCCCGGATACCAGCTGGTTCCCGCCAGCGGGATTTGCGCCATCGCGGCGGCTTCCATTGTCAGCGCGCAGAGGTCTTCCGGCTCCAGATTGTGCAGGTGGTTCTTGCCGCAGGCGCGCGCGATGGTCTGCGCTTCCAGCGTCATGACCTTGAGATAGTTGGCAAGACGTCGACCAGCAGCAACTGGGTCCAGACGCGCGGCAAGTTCAGGGTCTTGCGTCGTGATGCCAGCCGGGTCTTTGCCTTCGTGCCAGTCATCATAAGCGCCAGCCGTGGTGCCGAGCTTCTGGTATTCATCCTCCCATTTCGGGTCGTTATCCCCCAGCGCCACGAGCGCCGCAGTGCCGATAGCAACAGCATCTGCACCCAGCGCCAAGGCCTTGGCCACATCGGCACCGGAGCGGATGCCGCCCGAGACAATCAATTGCACCTTGCGGTGCATGCCCAGATCCTGAAGGGCCTGAACGGCGGGGCGAATGCAGGCGAGAGTCGGCATGCCGACATTTTCGATGAACACATCCTGCGTGGCCGCCGTCCCGCCCTGCATGCCATCGAGCACGACCACATCCGCACCGGCTTTGACGGCAAGAGCGGTATCGTAATAGGGGCGAGCGCCGCCGACCTTGATGTAGATCGGCTTTTCCCAATCGGTGATTTCGCGCAGTTCGAGGATTTTGATTTCCAGATCGTCCGGGCCAGTCCAGTCCGGGTGGCGGCAGGCCGAGCGCTGGTCGATGCCCTTGGGCAGATTGCGCATGTTCGCCACGCGGTCGGAAATCTTTTGCCCGAGCAACATACCGCCGCCGCCCGGTTTGGCACCTTGACCAACAACCACTTCAATAGCATCGGCGCGGCGCAAATCCTTGGGGTTCATGCCGTAACGCGATGGCAGATACTGGTAGACGAGCGTTTGGCTGTGGCCGCGCTCCTCATCCGTCATTCCGCCATCACCCGTCGTGGTGGATGTGCCCGCCAGCGTCGCGCCACGGCCCAGCGCTTCCTTGGCATTGCCCGAGAGTGCACCGAAGGACATGCCCGCGATGGTGATCGGTGTTTTCAGATGGATCGGTTTCTTGGCAAAACGTGTGCCGAGAACGACGGAGGTGTCGCATTTCTCACGGTAACCTTCCAGCGGGTAACGCGAGATCGACGCGCCGAGGAACAGCAGATCATCGAAATGCGGAACCTTGCGCTTGGTGCCGGCACCACGGATATCGTAGATACCGGTGGCGGCCGCACGGCGGATTTCGGCCAGCGTCGCATCATCGAATGTGGCGGATTTGCGCGGCGGGGTATGGGGATTGTGATAGCTCATGAAATGTCCCTCGCCTTAATACGCGTCGGCGTTATCAATGTTGAAATTGTAGAGCGTGCGGGCCGAGCCATAGCGCTTGAACTCTTCCGGCTTCACGTCCGTCACGCCAGCCTTCTCCAAAAGTTCAGCCAGCTTCGCGAGATGCTTCGGCTTCATCTGCTTCTCGATGCAGTCGGAGCCCAGGCTCTTGACGGTGCCGCGCACGAAGAGCTTGGCTTCATAAAGGCTGTCGCCCAAAGCATCGCCCGCATCGCCCAACACCACGAGGTGCCCGGACTGGCCCATGAAGGCGGACATGTGGCCGATATTACCGTGAACGACGATATCGATACCCTTCATCGAAATGGCACAACGCGACGCCGCATTTCCCTTGATGACCAGAAGACCACCGCGACCGGTGGCACCGGCATACTGGCTGGCATCGCCTTCGATTATGACGGTGCCTGACATCATGTTTTCGGCAACGCCGGGGCCAGCTGAGCCGTGAACGGTGACGGTGCCGCCATCATTCATACCAGCGCAATAATAACCGACAGAGCCGCGCACTTCGACCGTCACGGGCGCATCGATACCGACCGCAACCGAGTGGCTACCGCGCGGGTTGATGACTTCGAATTCGGTGTCATTCGCGCCTTTGGACAGGGCATGCAGCGCGCTGTTGAGTTCTCGCAAGGGCGTGGTGGAGAGATCGAAAACTGGCATGATTTGAACTTTCTCGATATGGGCTTGTCTCAGGCGGCCTTGTCGTGATCCCAGAAATAGACGGTGGCAGGCTCTGGCTCCCAGACGCGTGCGGTCTCGATGCCCGGCAGATTGACGAGAGCGCGATATTCCGAACCGAAAGCGACATATTGGTCCGTCTCGGCCATGACCGCAGGCTTGCAGGCAATGGGATCACGCACCACGCCGAAGCCGGACTTGGTGCCGACGACGAAAGTGAAGAACCCGTCCAGATCATCCAGCGCACCGGTCAGCGCCTCGCCCAGATCCTTGCCCTTCGCCATTTCGGCCGTCAGATAGGCGGCGGCGACTTCCGAGTCATTCTGTGTCTCGAAGGTCATGCCTTC
Organism: Agrobacterium sp. DSM 25558; assembly: GCF_900100825.1. Classification (NCBI taxonomy): domain Bacteria; kingdom Pseudomonadati; phylum Pseudomonadota; class Alphaproteobacteria; order Hyphomicrobiales; family Rhizobiaceae; genus Agrobacterium; species Agrobacterium sp. DSM 25558. The sequence goes on from NZ_FMUD01000009.1 coordinate 111,038, forward strand.
CCGCACCAGTTCGCGGCGCAGATTGTTGTGGTTGGACAGTGAGCCATTGTGTACGAGGCATTGGTCTGCACCTGTCGAAAACGGATGAGCACCGAGCGTGGTCACGGCAGATTCCGTTGCCATGCGAGTGTGGCCAATGCCATGCGTGCCACCCATGGATCGCACGTCGAAACGAGCGACCACGTCTTTCGGCAGGCCGGTTTCCTTATAAATCTCGACGCTATCGCCGGAACCCATGATGCGGATGTTGGGGCGAATGTCAGAGAGGACGGCACGGACAGATGACAGCTTGTCAGCGGCAATTTCGACCACCGCATGCGTGCTCTTGACTGCAACCGTCGCATTGATGCCTGCCTCCGCGAGATCCGCATCCAGTCCCGCGAAATCCACATCCGGCTGGGCCGATTGCAACGTCACCTTGGCCCTGCCAGATGCCGGTGCTCCATAGATCGCGATGCCAGCCGAGTCCGGGCCGCGATCCGTCATTGTGATCAGCATATCCGACAGCAATTCCCCAAGCTGTGGCTCGAGGCTTTTGTCTTTCAGGAACAATCCAACAATACCGCACATGGCCAGCATCTCCATTCTTCGATGGAAAATTGCTAGCATATGGCATTCCATATATCAACTATGAAGAATAATATTTTCTTCTAAGGCAATTTATGGCGTCTTGTTCTGGGGATAAGAGATGATTGAAAGATAGCGCGCAGGCAGCTTCACCAGCTGTTCCGGGCCGTGCGGCGCATCCGCATCGAAGAACAGGCTGTCGCCGGGCTGCATGGCGTAGAGGCTTTCCGAATGGCGATAGACAACCTCTCCCTCCAACATGTAGAGAAACTCCATGCCCTCGTGCTGAAACGTCGGAAAGACGTCAGAGTCGGTTGTCAGCGTGATGAGATAGGGCTCGACGGTCACACCGCTACTGTTGTTGTCGATATGGCCCAAAAGGCTATACTGGTGACCCGCGCGGGTGCCGCGACGCTCAAGATTGACGCCTTCGCCCGCCTTCACGAAGGTGGCACTGCGTGGCTCCTCGAAGCCTCGAAAAAACGCTGTCAGCGGAACACCGAGTGCGCGTGAAAGGGTCTGTAGCGTTGTGAGCGATGGCGATATATTGCCATTTTCGATCTTCGACAGCATGCCGACGGACACACCGGTGGCAGCCGCGAGATCGGTAACAGTGATCCCCAGCTTCTTGCGATAGGTCCGCACCTCGTGACCGATGGCCATTTCCAGATTGTTGCCGCGTGGCTCTTTGACAGCGTGCGGGTCCTGTGACAAGACCGCTATTGTCCCGTCTTTAGCACTGGTGTCGGCCATATCTGTTCCTTAAATTATCCTGAGAGGAATATTCTATTAATCACTAAGAAACTTCAAACGAAAAGCGCCTGGGGATTTGCCGAGCACGGCTTTGCAAACACGTGACAAATGGCTTGCGCTGGAGAAGCCGGTAGCGAAGGCAATTTCAGAGATCGACAGGGCGCTTTGTTCCAGCAGGTTCTGGGCATGGCGAAGGCGGATAAGGCGATAGGTTTCCAGAAACGTCTTGCCGAGTTGTTCGGTGAAAAGCCGATCAAGATGTCGGACACTGACGCCACCCAACGCCGCAAGCGTTAAGCGGTCCATGGGCTGTTCTATCGTCGCTTCCATTTTTTCAAGAATAATGAGCAATGCCGGATGATGTGTGCCGAAGCGCTGCGCTGTCGAGCCGCGCTGCGGAGCCGTCGGTTCGGCGATTGCGGTGTGCAGATACCAGTCGCTGACCCTGCGGGCGAAATGCGACCCCATGCGCTGCGAAATCATCGCATGCATCATGTCCAGAGGTGCCACACCGCCGCCGCACGTCACCCTATCGCCATCGATAACATAACGCGCCTGGCGCGGCGTGAGGTGGGGGAACGCCTCCCTGAACACACCTGCATGCTCCCAATGAATGGTGAAATCCCGGTTTTCCAGCAGACCGGCAGCGGCCAAAATATAAGCGCCGCTGGAAATGCCGCCAATGCGCATGCCCTGCCGCGCCAGTTTTCGCAAGCTCGCATGAAGCCCGCAATAATCGCCCCAGTCCGCGTGACCTCCACCGGCACAAACAAAGATTGTGTGACACTCACTGCCCTGCGCAACCATATCCGCACATTCGACGCTTAGCCCCGAAGAGCTGCGAACCGGCTGTCCGTCGGCTGAAAGCGGCATAAGGTCGTATAACGGCAAACCCGCGATCAGATTGGCTGCACGAAGCGGTTCCGTTGCTGATGCATAGGACATCAGCGCAAAATTCGGCATCAGCACGAAGCCGATGCGTTGCAAGCTTTGTGGATCAGAAAACGACATGGCTCATTTCTACATCTATTCGTCCCGTTTATGCAATCCGCCGCGTCCGTCGTGGCATAAGCTCGTCGTCAACTGATGTAGAGATGCGGCAATACAATGCGTTACTCGGCTCTTTCCCTGCTTTTAAACGGACTTCGCAGCAACAAGGCGTGGACACCTGCCTGGCGGCAGCCAGAGCCGAAACCGCATTATGACGTGATCATCGTCGGTGGTGGCGGGCATGGGTTGGCGACGGCCTATTATCTTGCCAAGGAGTTTGGCGTTACCAATGTCGCCGTGCTGGAGAAGGGCTATATCGGCTCCGGCAATGTGGGGCGCAACACCACCATCATTCGCTCCAACTACCTGCTTCAAGGCAACAACCCATTCTACGAATTGTCGATGAAGCTGTGGGAAGGTCTGGAGCAGGATTTCAATTTCAACGCCATGGTAAGCCAGCGCGGCGTGCTCAACCTGTTCCATTCGGATGCCCAGCGCGATGCCTACACGCGGCGCGGCAATGCTATGCGCCTGCACGGAGTCGATGCCGATCTGCTGGATAAGGCCGCCGTGCGCAAGATGCTGCCCTTCCTCGATTATGACAATGCCCGTTTCCCGATACAGGGTGGCCTGCTGCAAAAGCGTGGCGGCACCGTGCGCCATGATGCCGTTGCCTGGGGTTATGCACGCGGGGCTGACATGCGTGGTGTCGATATCATTCAGAATTGCGAAGTCACCGGTATCAGGCGCGAAAACGGACGCGTCACCGGCGTCGAGACCACAAAAGGCTTCATCGGCTGCGGCAAGCTGGGCCTTGCGGCGGCTGGAAACTCATCACGCGTGGCTGAAATGGCGGGGCTGAAGCTGCCGATCGAAAGCCATGTGCTTCAGGCTTTTGTCTCGGAAGGTTTAAAGCCGTTCATCGATGGCGTCGTCACCTTCGGGGCCGGGCACTTCTACGTCTCGCAGTCGGACAAGGGCGGTCTCGTCTTCGGTGGCGATATCGATGGCTACAATTCCTATGCCCAGCGCGGCAATCTTGCGACCGTGGAGCATGTGGCGGAAGCCGGAAAGGCCATGATCCCGTCCCTTTCGCGCGTTCGCGTTCTGCGCTCCTGGGGAGGCATCATGGATATGTCGATGGATGGTTCACCGATCATCGACCGCACGCATCTGGAAAATCTCTACCTGAATGCCGGCTGGTGCTACGGCGGGTTCAAGGCGACACCGGCCTCCGGTTTCTGCTTTGCCCATCTTCTGGCGCGGGACGTGCCGCAGGCAACTGCAACGGCCTTCCGGCTGGATCGTTTCGCACGCGGCCACATGCTGGATGAAAAGGGCCAAGGTGCCCAGCCCAATCTTCACTGACAGTGCAGCACAAGGAATAGCCTGACATGGCCAGTCTCGTCCCCTGCCCGCATTGCGGTGCAAGACCCAAGGAAGAATTCACTATCAAGGGTGCTGCTCTTGCGCGGCCGTCACCGGATGCAGGAACGGATGTCTGGATGGATTACGTCTATCTGCGCGACAATCCGCGCGGTCTCTATGAAGAATACTGGCACCACACGTCCGGCTGCCGACGCTGGCTGGTTGTGACACGTGACACAGCGACCAATGAGATCGAAAAAAGCCGCGACGTGGCAATCGCGCAGGCATCGGATATCCGCCCATGACATCCTACCGTTTAGAAAGCGGCGGCCTGATCGATCGCCAGACACCCGTCTCCTTCACCTTCGATGGCAAACGCATGCTGGGCTTCGAGGGAGACAGCTTCGCCTCCGCCTTGCTGGCCAATGGCCAATTGCTGGTCGGGCGCAGTTTCAAATATCACCGTCCACGCGGCATTCTAACGGCCGGTTCGGCAGAGCCGAACGCATTGATGACAATCGGGCGCGGCGGACGCACGGAAGCCAATACCCGCGCAACGATGCAGGAGCTCTACCAAGGGCTGGAAGCCAAAAGCCAGAGCCGCTGGCCGACGCTGGAATTCGACATCGGCGCATTAAACAGCCTGCTCTCGCCATTTCTAGGCGCGGGTTTCTACTACAAGACCTTCATGTGGCCGGCTCCACTTTGGGAGAAACTCTACGAACCGTTCATTCGCAAGGCAGCGGGTCTCGGCAAAGCGACTTACGAAGCCGACCCCGATACATACGAGAAATGCTGGGCGCATTGCGATCTCCTGGTCATCGGCTCCGGCCCGACAGGTCTTGCTGCTGCACTCACTGCCGGTCGCGCTGGCGCACGCGTCATCCTCGTCGATGAACATTCCGTGGCGGGTGGATCGCTACTGTCCGAGACCGCGTCAATCGGTGACGTGACTGCGCATGCTTTTGCCCGGCAAACAATTGATGAGCTGCAATCCTTATCCAATGTGCGTGTTCTGACACGCACCACGGCTTTCGGCTGGTATGACGGCAACGTGTTCGGTGCCGTGGAACGCGTCCAGAAACATGTCGCCTTGCCAAATGCAGCACTCCCCGTCGAACGTCTCTGGCGTATCTTTGCGAAAAAAGCCCTGCTTGCCAGCGGTGCGGAAGAACGCCCGCTCGTCTTCGGCGGCAATGACACCCCCGGCGTGATGATGGCAACGGCCATGCGCACCTATCTGAACCGCTACGGCGTCGCTCCCGGCAAGGACATCGCAATCTTCACCATAAATGATAGCGGCTACGCTCTGGCGCAGGATCTCGAGGCACGCGGCATCATTCCCGTCGCTATCATCGATTCAAGGCCAGAAGCGAACACCGCTTATGCAGGCAAGGCGCGTGTTATAAAGGGTGCCTACGTCTCTGACGCCCAGGGCGGCAAGGCACTGTCCTCCATCAGCGTTTTCAGAAACGGTACGATCGAGACAATCAAGGTCGATGCGCTGGCGATGTCGGGCGGTTTCTCGCCCATCATTCATCTTGCCTGCCACCGTGGCGGCAAACCGGTTTGGTCGGATGAACATTCCGCGTTTCTGGCACCGCAAGGGCTGAAAGGCGTCGCGCTCGCGGGTGCTGTCGCTGCCACATCCGGCATTGCATCCTGCCTTGAAGAAGGCGCGGCCCGCGCTGCCGCACTGGTCGCCGAATTCGGCTTCAATACATCGCCTGCCTCCTTCGGTCGGGTCGAAGGCGATACGATCTCTACTGCTGCCAAACCGGTGTGGAATATTCCCGGCATCAAGGGCAAGGCCTTTGTGGATTATCAGAACGATGTGCACCGGAAGGATCTGGGGCTGGCCGTACAGGAAGGCTATGGCCATGTAGAACTTGCCAAACGCTATACCACCAACGGCATGGCGACGGATCAGGGGAAGCTTTCCAACGTCAACGCTATCGGCCTTCTGGCCGAAGCGCGCGGCGTGTCACCGGCTGAGGTCGGGACAACCACTTTTAGACCCTTCTACACACCGGTGTCCTTCGGGGCATTGACCGGTGCATATCATGGCGAACATTTCCAGCCGGTGCGGAAATCACCCCTGCACGGCTGGGCCAAAAAGAATGGCGCGACCTTCGTTGAGACAGGTCTGTGGTATCGCTCGGCCTGGTTTCCGCGTGATGGTGAAACCACATGGCGCGAAAGCGTGGACCGTGAAGTGCGCAATGCGCGCGTGAACGCAGGTCTGTGTGACGTATCGATGCTGGGCAAAATCGAAATCTGCGGCAAGGACGCAGCCGAGTTCCTCAACCGCGTTTATTCAAACGCCTTCCTGAAGCTGCCCGTCGGCAAGGCACGTTATGGCTTGATGTTGCGTGAAGACGGCATGATCTATGACGATGGCACCACCAGTCGCCTGTCGGACGAGCGCTTTTTCATGACCACCACCACCGCCTATGCGGCTGGCGTCATGAACCATCTGGAATTCTGCGCACAAGCGCTCTGGCCCGATCTCGACGTTCACCTCGCCTCCTCCACGGACCAGTGGGCGCAGATGGCCATTGCCGGACCGAAAGCCCGTATCATCCTCCAGACCATTGTCGACGAAGACATTTCCAACGAGGCTTTCCCGTTTCTGGCGGCATGCGAAGTCTCACTTTTCGGTGGGCAACTGCATGGACGGCTGTTCAGAATTTCCTTTTCCGGTGAGCTGGCATTCGAACTCGCTGTCCCCGCAGGCTATGGCGAAAGCGTTGCCGATGCGTTGATGGAGGCAGGCCGCGAACACGGCATTCAGCCCTATGGCATCGAAGCGCTCAGCGTGTTGCGCATCGAAAAGGGCCACGTTACCCACAATGAAATCAACGGCACGGTGGTGCCTGCCGATCTCGGTTTCGGCAAGATGGTGTCATCCACCAAGGTGGATTTCATCGGCAAGGCCATGGTGGCGCGTGAGGGCCTGACATCGCCTGACCGTGGACAACTCGTCGGCGTCATTCCACTTGATCCAAACACGTCGTTCCGCAGCGGCGCGCATATTCTTGAAAAGACCGCGGCTGCCACCCTCGAAAACGATCAGGGCTATGTCACGTCAAGCGCGTTCTCTCCCCATGTCGGCTCCACGATCGGTCTTGCTCTCGTCAAGCGTGGCTCTGAACGTCACGGAGAAGAGATGATGATCTGGAATGGCATAAGAAACGAGTTCACGCCCGCACGCCTGTGCAGCCCGGTCTTTGTCGATCCAGAAAATGAGAAACTGCATGTCTGAATTCGCCCTCGTATCAAAGCCCGCACTTGCCGACCGCGCGCCAATTGCGGGCAAAGACATCACACTGGAAGCGTTGCCTGAAGGCCACGTTATCCTCATCATGGGAAAACCCGGCGACGAAACGATCAAGAACCGCATCGTGCCGCTTTCCGATGGCACCCCGCATGCCGTGCGCGCCGCTGGGCCTGGCCAATGGTTTATCGTCGGCGACCAGCCCAAGACACAAGGGCAGTTGGAAGCGCTTTTTGCAGCGCTCGGCACGGACGTTTACGGCGCCGATCAGAGTGCCGGCCGCGTGCGCATTCATCTGTATGGTGCCGGGGTCGAGAGTGTTCTTGCCAAGGGAACCGCAGTTGATCTGGCTATGATCAGCTTTCCGGTCGGATGGGCAACAACGACATTTATCGGCCATATCTCCACCCACATCACGAGAACCGGAGAACATGCGTTCGAACTCATGGTTCTTAGAGGTTTTGCCGAAAGCCTGTGGGACGATCTTGTTCAGATGAGCCTGGAATTCCAATAATTCCAAGGCCAAACTGAGCGAAGCCACCGATGTTATAAGCTGCGCAGAGTTGCTTCGCGCGGAAGCGTTAAATTGTGCCGAACGGCTAAATACTTAATATCTGAATTGTCGTCCGTAATAATTTTATATTGTTTTATTTGGAGAATTTTCACCAATTTCCAGCAATCTTCCTGCAAAGCTGGGGACAATTTCATGAATGCAATACTTCGTACATTATCGGGGAAGCTGGTCCTCGCAACGGGGACTGCCATCGCAAGCATTCTCATCGCCTATACTACTTTCAACGCGATGACGATCAAAGCAAAGACCGAAGACGATGTCATGGCTCTTGCAACCGAAAAAGCGGCTCTCGTCAGCCAGCGCGTTGCTACCGACATCGCTCAGGCTACATCGGCTGGTGCGACGTTAGCTGCCAGCCTCAACGGAATTATCACAGACGGTTCAAAAAACCGCGCTGACATCATTGCCGCCATCAAGGCCGTAGCCCCGCAATATTCGAATGTGTTCGGCGCATGGATGTTCGAAATGCCGGAGGCCAAGGGATTGACCCCGGTCGCGGGCAGTGAAGGCGTCAACAAGGAAGGCATCTTTACGCCCTATTGGACAAAGGGTGACAATGGCCAGATGGAGCTATCGACCTGGAGCCTTGATCCGAAGTCAGAATATTATTCGCTCGTGGTCAATTCCGGCAAAGCTGCGATAACCTCGCCCTATCTCACCGGCATGAAAAAGCTGGTGACATCGGTGTCCGTTCCCATGCGTGCAAATGGCAATATCGTCGCCATGGCCGGTGTTGATATCAAACTGGATGACCTGACAAATACGCTGACCCAGATGAAGCCGTTCGACGGTGGCCGCGTCATGCTGCTGGCCAGCAACGGTAAATGGCTCGCACATCCAGACGCCGCCAATCTGATGAAGGATTATACCGACCAAGGCGCAGACAAGGTCAAGCAGGCGCTCGCGGATGGCAAACCGCAGATTTTGCGTAATATGCCTGACGGTGCCGTTCGCCTGATCTATCCGTTCACAGCGCCTGGAATGAATACCACCTGGGCAGCCATCCTCGATGTACCAGCGGCAACATTCTCTGACCCTGTCTGGAGCCAGATTTACAGCACGACCATCGGCGGGCTGCTCATTCTGCTGGTTACCCTTGGTGTCATTCTGGCAGCCACACGCGCGCTTGTCGGCAAGCCACTCAAGAGCCTTCTCGGCTCGGTCCAGAAGATGGCGGATGGGGATTACCGCGAGCAAATCGCGCACAACGGCAGTGTGGACGAACTGGGACGTCTGAAGGTCGCTCTCGAAAAATTTCGCCATGACCTCGCCCGTGGCGAGACGCTCAAACGAGAACAGGAAGAGCTACAAGAGCAGGTCGAGCAAGACCGCAAACGCCGTAGCGATATCGAAGAGGCCAAGGCCGAAGACCTGCGTCATTTCGTACAGATTGTCGAAAGCCGCTTCGGTGTTCTGGCCTCCGGTGACCTGACAGTACGCATGGACGAGCGCGTCTCGCCGGAATTCGAGACCATTCGTCAGAACTTCAACACATCGATCTCCACGCTTGAAGATACCATTCGTACTGTAGTGCAGGCCGTCTACGCAATCCGTTCAGGCCTGGGTGAAATTTCCACAGCCTCGAACGATCTGGCACGTCGTACAGAACAACAGGCGGCATCACTGGAAGAAACCGTTGCCGCACTGGGTGACGTGACGCGTGGCGTCAATGACACTGCCGACGGTGCAAACACCGCCCAGCAAACGGTCAGCGCAGCGCGCGGCGATGCTGAAATGGGAGGTGCTGTCGTTGCTCGCGCAATTGCAGCTATGACGGAAATCCAGGGTTCGTCGAGCAAGATTGGCAACATCATCAGCGTCATTGACGAAATCGCATTCCAGACCAACCTTCTGGCACTGAACGCCGGCGTCGAAGCCGCACGCGCGGGTGAAGCTGGTAAAGGTTTCGCCGTCGTGGCTCAGGAAGTAAGAGAGTTGGCTCAACGCTCGGCACAGGCCGCAAAGGAAATCAAGACACTGATCTCCCTGTCGTCATCACAGGTCGACGCCGGTGTTAATCTCGTCCAGGAAACCGGATCATCCCTTGGCAAAATCGTAGAACAGGTCATCGGCATGACCCAGACCGTCAACCAGATTGCTTCCAATACCCGCGAACAGGCCGTCAGCCTCCGGGAAGTTTCATCAGCCGCCGACCATATGGACAAGGTTACACAACAGAACGCAGCTATGGTCGAGGAAACCACAGCCGCCGCGCAAAGCCTGTCACAGGAAACGGAGAATCTTGCGGAAATCATAGGCCGCTTCAAAGTCGGCAACGGCTCTGTGCAAAACGATCAACGACGCTCCCACTACGCGTTGGCAAGCTGACCGCCACAGGGCCTCGCCGAGACCTTTTCCGCAACGTCATAATGTCTGCTATTGCTCCAGAGGGCAGTAGCAGACTCAGAAAATGCGTCGGTAGATCTTGATACATTAAAACGCTGCGGCAGGTATCCAGCTCGCGGTTACAGCGGCACTTGTAGAAAATGCCGGGATTTTTTTTGCCAGATCTTCGATTGTTTCGACCTTGGCATCCCGCAACTGCTTTTGTGTTACCAGAACAGGCTCGACAACAACTTTGCTCGGAACCTGTTCACCGGCAATCTGAAGAGCGGCAGCTCGAACCGAAACCGCCCCGACCACGGCCGGATTCGTGGCAGCTGTTGCAACCCATGGACTTCCGGGCTCGACGATTTCCTGAATGTCGGCCGTGGAGATATCTGCCGAATAAATCTTGACCTTGTCTGAAAGGCCGAGATCGGCTGCTGCGAGCTTCACGCCACGCGCAAATTCATCGTAAGGCGCAAACACGACCGAAATGTCCGGATTGGCGCGAAATATCGCTTTGGCTTGATCGGCAGTTGCCGTCGCGGTGGTGTCACTGACCGTTCCAAAACGGGCCTTTTCCACGATGCCCTTGTTTTCGCCGCGGACCTTGTCCCAAATTTCATTGCGACGATCCAGCGGTGCAAAGCCCGCAACGTATGCGTAGCCAGCATTAAAGCTGCTGCCGTTATCCTTCAATGCTTGCTCCAGCGCCAGTTCGGCCAGCCTGTGGTCGGACTGTTCGATCTGCGAGACTTTCGGGTTGTTGAGATTGACGTCGAAAGCCACGACCTTGATGCCTTTATCAAGGGCTTGCTGCACAACATCCGTCAAGGATTCAGGTTGCCCATGGTCTACGATGATGGCCTGAACGCCGAGATTGATGGCCTGCAGAATCTGCTCCCGTTGCTGAGCCGCATCCTGACGTCCTTGAAACACCCGCAAGTCCACGCCGAGCGCTTTTGCCTGCGCGACTGCACCCGCCTGATAGGCCTGAAAGAAATCGCCTGCTGAAATATATCCGATGAGAGCAATTTTTACGCCGCCCTTATCGAAAGGCGCAGGGGCACCGGAAAGCCCTTCCGCTTGCGCAGCACCAGCGAGCGGCAACAATAAAGAAAATAGCGCCGAAGCTACGAAAACAGGTCTGACTGACATAGTACTTCCTCTTGATGATCCGACTGAAATTCTCTGAACAAATCAGACCATAAAATCGATTATATAGATGGACTATTTTGTACCAATTTATGCGGTCGGCTGGGTTTTCTTTGTTTCGCCGAGACCGCCATACAGAACGTTTTACTTCAGGACCAGAGACCGGATTGGAAACGCCCTCCCCTCGCACGATCTGGGCACTCGCAGGATGGAAATATATTCCATCGTTTCAACGCACTATAGAAACCGTATCCTTGTTTGTTCGAACAGGAGGATTACGACACTGGATCGTCATTCACAGGCGTTCCCATTATGCCAATCCTCGACATACAAAACATCTCCTTAGCATTTGGTTCGACCAAGGCACTCGTGAACGCCAACCTTACAATGGAGGCTGGTGAAGTCGTTGCGCTGATGGGCGCAAATGGCGCTGGGAAATCGACGCTGGTCAAAATCCTGTCGGGGTTATATCGCCCCGATGCCGGAAAAATATTGTGGCAGGACGCGGAATTTGCGCCGAAAACGCCAGCGGAAGCGGCGGCAAGGGGCATCGTCACCGTTCACCAATCCACCGATGTCGTCGGCATTCCCGGCCTAACTGTGGCCGATGCCTTGCTTCTCAATCACTTCGTCGATGGGCGACATCCGTTTTTCCTGTCACGAACATCCATCCGCAAAGCCGCCTCGAAAATTCTCGCCGACGCCGGTTTCGATCTGCCGCTGGATCGGGATTTCGAAGACCTCAGCGCCGCAGACCGACAGTTGCTGGCAATCGCCCGTGCCTTGGCCAACAAAGCGCGCCTGCTCATTCTTGATGAGCCCACGGCCAGCCTCTCCTCTCGCGAATCCCTACGGCTTTATGACCTTGTTCGCGGGCTGAAACAGCGCGGGATCAGCGTCCTTTATATCTCCCACCGCACAGCCGATCTGGCAGCGCTGGCAGATCGGGTGGAAATTCTGCGCGGCGGGCGCAATGTGGGCTCGTTCACGCAGCCCATTGATTTCGATGCAGCTATTGAAACCATGATCGGTCGTTCCCTCAGTTCTGCAAGACCGGATCGCCGCGAGAGGTTTGGCAAGACCGTACTCGACCTTCAAAATGTGAGGCTTCTGCCTGGTGCCAAGCCGTTTTCGCTTTCAGTGCGGGAAGGTGAGGTCGTGGCCATTACCGGCGTTCTGGGCGCTGGCAAAAGCCGGTTGCTGTCATCACTCTTCGGACTTGGTGCTTTTGCCGAGGGAACGGTATCACTGGATGGTAAACCCTATGCGCCACTCAGCCCCACCGGTGCGATCTCATCTGGTGTCGCCATGGCGGCGGAGGACCGGCACCGCTCGTCCTTCATCCATGCAGACTGGCCGGGCGAAAGCATTGCCGCAACCATCAGCCTGCCGCATCTGAAGACTTGGTACCCTTCCGGCTTCCTGTTTTCCAACCGCGAACTGAAGGAAGGTGATGATGCGATCAAGCGGCTGGCGATCAAGGCGTCCTCCGCTTCCGCCTCCGTCTGGTCTCTGTCCGGCGGCAATCAGCAAAAGACGGTCATTGCCCGCTGGGAAGCAGAACCCAGCCGCCTGCTGTTGCTGGATGAGCCGTTTCAAGGCGTGGATGTCGGTGCGCGGCAAGACATTATCGCCACCATTCGCCGCCATTCGCAGCGCGCCACCCTGATTGCGACGTCCGACCCGGAAGAGGCATTCGAGGTCGCCGACCGGGTTCTGGTCATGGAACATCACACCCTTCTCGAAAGCCGGCTTGATGCGGACGCAACGCAGCCTGACAAGGAACTTGCCTGATGGTCGATGGCACGGAACAGATCGTTGAAAAGCCAACCTATCCTGCAACAGCCGAAAGCTTCAGAAACGCCATACGGCGCGGTGCGGTCTTTCTGCTGCTTGCGGCTCTTGTCATGGGGTTTTCGATAGCGCAACCCGCCTTTATCAACATCAACAATCTGATGAGCATTCTGCAGGCGGTTTCCGTCGTCGCCATCATCGGCGCGGGCGTCAGCGTAACGCTGGCCATCAATGGTTTCGACCTGTCGGTGGGCGCCGTTGCCGCATCAAGCGTCATGGCGGCCAGCTATCTGATGATCGTTTTGGGGTTGAATGCTTACCAGACGGTGCCGCTGGTGCTGGCTTTCGGCGCACTTGTTGGCCTTGCCAACGCCTTCCTCATCGTCAAGCTCAAGGTACCAGATTTGCTGGCAACGCTTGCCACCATGTTCCTGCTGACCGGTCTTCAGCTCATTCCAACGGCAGGCCGCTCCATCTCCGTCGGTCTCATTCTGCCGGATGGATCGACCGCGACGGGCAAATACGATCCCACCTTTCTCACCATCGGTCGTTCCAGCCTGTTTGGCCTCATCCCTCTGCCGGTCATCCTCATGGTCATCGTCGCCGTCATCCTCTTCATCCTGACGGAGCGGACACGGCTTGGGCGGCTGATCTATGCGACCGGTGGCAATGAGACGGCAGCGCGTCTGGCGGGCGCGAATGTCGATCGCATCAAGACCTTCGCCTATGTGCTGTCCGGCACGCTTGCGGCACTGGGCGGCATCATTGTCGCGGCCCGTGTCGGTCGTGGAGACGTGTCTTCGGGCGCATCGCTGCTGATGGATTCCGTTGCAGCCGCATTGATCGGCTTTGCGGTTCTGGCGCTGCGACGTCCCAATGTTCTCGGCACGGTCGTCGGAGCTGTATTCGTCGGCGTGCTGCTCAACGGTCTCACCATGTTGAACGCGCCTTATTACACGCAGGACTTCATCAAAGGGGCCGTTCTCGTCAGTGCCTTGGCGCTAACCTACGGCGTTGCGGGCGCGAAAAACTGATCCTCTCAACCCTCATCCAACGAAGTGGACATCATGTTCAAAATCCTCAAAACATTTGCAGTCGCCGCCGTCTCCAGCGCCGTCTTGGCCACCAGCGCCCTGTCCGCCGGCATTGCGGGTGCGCCTGCGCCGTTCGACAAGAAAACGGTGAATGTTGCCGTCATCAGCTTCCTCGGCAGCGGCGATTGGCTTCAAGCCTTCGAGGCTGGCGTCAAGCGGCAGGCCGATGCACTCGGCATCAACCTCACCGTCTCGCAGGCCCGCAACGATAATGACGCACAGCGTAATCTGGTCGAGCAGGCGATCAATCTTGGCGTGGATGGCATCGTCATCAACAATGGCCGTCCGGAAGTGCTGAAAGACGTGACCCAGAAGGCGCTCGACAAGGGCATCAAGGTCGTCGCTTACGACGTGAACCTCGACAACCCGCAGATTCCACAGATTGAACAGAGCGATAAGGACATGGCCAAGCTCGTTCTGGATCAGGCGATCAAGGACAATGGCGATGGTTTCGTTGCCGGTGCGGTATATGTTGCGGGTTTTGCACCGCTGGACCGCCGTTACGCGGTCTGGAAGGACCTCGTAGAAAAGCACACGCTGACCGAAAAAGCCGTTTGGGGCGTCGTCAACGACACGGTGCCTGCGTCCGTCGCCGACCAGACCAAGGCCATTTTGCGCGCCAACCCGGATATCAAGGTCATCTTCACACCGTGGGATGAGTTCGCCAAGGGCGTAAAACTTGCCGTTGATGAACTCGGCCTTTCAACGCAGGTGAAGATTTACGGCGTCGATATTTCGACCGCCGATATCCAGCTTATCACCGAGCCAGACAGCGCCTGGGTGGCGACGGCGGCAACCAACGCCGCCGTGGTGGGCGAGGTCTCGGTGCGCGCCGTTTCGCTCGATATCGCCGGTCAGTCCCCAGGAAAATCGGTTCTCCTCCAGCCGACCCTCATCACGCGTGACGATCTGGTGAAAAACAATATCGGCACCATCGAGGAGCTTCAGCAGAAGTTTCCGGCCTTCCTGAAAAGCGATGCAGCCACCGCAAGCTGGATACCATCCGCCACGCATTGAGGCCTGCGACCTATCCGGCACCGCGTCCTGCGCGGTGCCTATTCCGTTTCCAGCATCAAGAGACAGACATGACCAGCCCAGACCTGCCAAAGCCCGATTTCGCCCGCAACATGAAGCTCATCGGCCACAGCGATATCGGCGGCAGGGGCGACGGGCTGCAATTGATGGTGCATCGCGGCTATGCCTATGTTGCCCATCCATGGTCGCAAGGGTTTTCGATCGTGGATTTGCACGATGCCAAACATCCAAAGACCGTCAATTATGTGCAGGCTCCACCCAACACGTGGAACATCCATCTTCAGACGCATGACGATCTCTTGCTCGTTATCAACGCGCTTGATCTCTTCGCCGATGTAGAAAGCTTCACCGACGAAAAGGCCTATTACACCAAGTCCGTCGGTGAAACCGTGGCTGCTGAAAAGCGGCAGCGCAGTTGGGCAGCGGGCATGAGCGTGTTCGATATCTCCACGCCAGATCGCCCGAAAAAGATCGGCCAGCTGGATGTTGATGGCGTCGGCCTCCACCGCATCTGGTATGTGGGCGGGCGTTATGCCTATGCCTCAGCCCTTCTGGATGGATTTTCCGATTATATCTTCGTCACCATCGATCTTTCCGATCCCACCAAGCCTTTCATCGTCGGACAATGGTGGCTGCCGGGCATGAACCTTGCGAAGGGTGAGACACCGGACTGGGGTGAAGGAAAACGTTATGCCCTGCATCACGCACTGGTTCACGGCACCACGGCCTATGCCTGCTGGCGCGATGGCGGCCTGACGCTGCTCGACATCTCCGACCATTCGGCCCCCAAGCTGATCAAGCACCACAACTGGTCGCCACCCTATGGCGGCGGCACGCATTCTCCGCTGCCATTGCCGGGCCGCGAGCTGCTGGTCGTTGCCGATGAGGCGGTGTTGGACAATGAAGAGGACGGGCGAAAGCATACATGGGTGTTCGATATTCGCGTGCCGGAAAACCCTGTCAGCATATCCACCTTCCCTATTCCCAACGAGATCGACTACACCAAAAAAGGTGGCCATTTCGGCCCGCATAATCTGCACGAAAACCGGCCCGGTTCGTTCGTATCGGAAACCCTGATCTTCGCGACATGGCAGAATGCGGGCATTCGCGCTTTCGATATTTCCGATCCGTACCATCCCATTGAGACCGGCGCTCTGGTACCGGCAGGCCCAACGGTGATGACCGACCGCAGGGCCGGACGCCCAAAGGTTATTCAGTCTGCGGATGTTTTTGTGGATGCCTCTGGCCTGATCTACGCAACAGACTACAATGCCGGGCTGGAAATCATAGAATACGGCGATTGATGGAATGTCCAAAAAAGAAATTCGCCTGAACGCCTTCAGCATGAATTGCGTCGGCCATATCAACCACGGCCTTTGGACCCACCCTCGGGATCGCTCAACGGACTACAAAACAATTGGTTACTGGACGAACCTTGCGCAAACGCTAGAGCGCGGCCTGTTCGATTCCATTTTCCTGGCCGATATTCTCGGCGTCTATGATGTCTATGGCGGCTCCGTCGATGTGCCGCTGCGCGAATCGGTGCAATTGCCGGTCAACGATCCGATGATGCTGGTCTCTGCCATGGCAGCCGGGACCAGGCATCTGGGTTTCGGCGTTACTGTCAACGCCAATGCCGAACCGCCCTATCTTTTCGCTCGCCGCATGTCGACGCTCGACCATCTCACCGGCGGGCGCATGGGCTGGAATATCGTGACCGGATATCTCGACAGCGCCGCCCGTGCCATTGGCCAGAGCGCCATGACCGGACATGACGACCGTTACGATCAGGCAGATGAAGCGCTGGAACTGCTCTACAGGCTTTGGGAGGGCAGTTGGGCGGACAATGCTGTGCGCGCCGACAAGCAAGGCCGCATCTATGCTGACCCCGCCCGCGTCCGTTCCATCGATCATCAGGGCATATTCTACCAGTCGCAGGGTTACCACCTGAGCGAACCATCTCCCCAGCGCACGCCGGTGCTGTTTCAGGCGGGAAGTTCGGAACGCGGAAGAGCTTTTGCGGCACGCCACGCCGAATGTATCTTCATTTCAGCCACGGATCGCACAGCCGCGCAAAGAACATCGCGACTGTTGCGGGCGGAAGCCGTGAAGGCAGGACGTGCACCTGATGATATCAAGATTTTCGTCGGCATCAGCGTCATTCCGGGTTTGACCGATAGCGAAGCACAGGAAAAACATGCCGATTATTGCCGCTATGCCAACCCGGAGGCAGGCCTTGCGCATTTTTCGGCTGGGTCCGGCATCGATCTTGAAAGCCTTGTCCTTGATGACCCGATCATCAAGGACAGCGGCAAAGGCAACGCCATTCAATCCGGCGTTCAGACGGCGCGGGAACGCGGCTGGACGAAGCGTCATCTGCTGGAAAGCCTTGCCCTCGGCGGGCGCTACCCAACGTTCATTGGTTCGCCGGCTACAATTGCGGATGAGCTGGAAGCATGGATTGATGACGGCGAGATCGACGGGTTTAATCTGACGCGCACGGTGGTGCCGGAATGCTACGAGGATTTTGTCGATCTCGTGATCCCCGAGCTTCAATCACGCGGACGCTACAAGACCGGCTATCAGGAGGGAACCCTGCGCAGCCGCCTGTTCGGCCGGGGTGACCGATTGGCAGAACCGCATGTGGCGGCACAATGGCGCTTTCCATCCGACGTTTGACGAGGACATGCCCGGACACAAATCCGGGCATGTGTTAAAGATTAGACCGCTTCGTCGTGCGACGGTTTTTCCCACAGGTTAATACCGCCTTCCACCGCATAGCGGTCGATCTCGGCAAGCTCATCCGCCGTAAAATACGGATTTTTCAGCGCCGCAACATTTTCCTCGACCTGCTTTGCCGAGCTTGCGCCGATCAGAGCAGACGTCACGCGCTTGTCTCGAAGAACCCAGGCGATGGCGAGCTGCGCCAGTGACTGCCCGCGTTGGTGCGCGATCTCGTTCAGCGCCCGTGCCCGCTTGATATTCTCTTCCTTCAAATGCTCCGGCCGCAGGAAATCCCCGCCGGGACGGTTGACGCGCGCATCCTGCGGAATGCCGTTCAGATATTTGTTGGTCAGCAAGCCCTGCGCCAGTGGCGTAAACGCAATCACACCAGCGCCAACTTCATCCGTCGCATCCAGCAGGTCTTTCTCTACCCAGCGATTGAACAGATTGTAAGCGGGCTGGTTGATGAGCAGCGGCGTGCCACGCTCATTCAAAAGCGCTGCAATCTCGCGCGTCTTGGCACCGGAATAAGAGGACACGCCGACATAGAGCGCCTTGCCCTGCCGCACGGCCTGCGCCAGCGCATCCGCCGTTTCTTCCAAAGGCGTTTCGGCATCGAAACGGTGGGAATAGAAGATATCGACATACTCCACACCCAGCCGTTTCAGGCTCTGGTCAAGGCTGGAGAGCAAGGCTTTCTTCGACCCGCCTCCGCGACCATACGGCCCCGGCCACATATCCCATCCGGCTTTGGTGGAGATGATCAACTCGTCGCGATAGGCGGCGAGATCCTGCTTGAGGATATTTCCGAAGTTGATCTCCGCGCTTCCTGCTGGTGGGCCGTAATTGTTGGCTAGATCGAAATGGGTGATACCCAGATCGAAAGCCTTGAACAGGATCGAGCGCTGCGTTTCGAGTTGCGTGGTATCGCCGAAATTGTGCCACAGACCGAGAGAAATCGGCGGCAGCTTAAGCCCGCTGCGGCCTGTCCGGCGAAACGGGGCCTCTTCGTAGCGGTCGGGTTTGGGAAGGTACGTCATGCTGTCTCTCCTGAGAGTGATAAATCATATAGCGCCGTGGCGCGGCGGCAGGGTGCCGTTGAGATAGAAATTGCCGATATGGTGGTACTTCCAGCGGACCGGATCGTGCAGCGAATGGGTGCGGGCATTGCGCCAGAAGCGATCGAGGCCAAAGCTTTCCAGCGTCGAGCGCGCGCCGCCGAGTTCGATGAGTTTGGTCGAGGCCAGTTGCGCCACCTCCGTCCCCAACGCCTTCACTTCGGCCACTGCGATGGAGGCCGCTGCAACGGTTTTCTCATTCGGTGAAGCGGTGGCTTCATCGAGAATGCGCCCTGCCCTTGCCAGTAGCGCATCGGCTGCGTGAACCCGGATCGCGACATCGCCTACCAAGTGGATGGTGTGTGGGTCCTCATATCCATGCTCGATATCCAGTTCGAAGAACGGGCGAGCATGGGCGCGAACGTAGGAGACTGTTTCGGAGAGAGCACCACGCGCGATACCCACTTGAACGGCGGCATGGATGATCTGCGCAAACGGCCCCATCGTGGTCGGCCGTTCAAACACGCCCTGCTGATCGACCACCTGAAACGGCGTAATCTCCACATCATCGAAGGTCACACTGCCGCTGCCGGTGGTGCGCTGGCCGAACGAGGTCCAGTCGTCGATGAGGTTGAGGCCTGCCGTCGAGCGATCGATGAAAACGATGTTCACACGCTCATCCGGCCCCTTGGCAACGGCCACGATGATGTGAGCGAACAGCGAGCCGGTGGAATAGAACTTCTGCCCGTTGAGCAGCAGCTTTCCATCTCTGTCTACGAAATGCGTCTTGTAATCGACGGGCGTTTTCGTGCCGATTTCGGTGAATGCATTGCCCAGCCGGTCACCATCCAGAACGCGCTGGAAATAATGCTTCTTCTGCTCTTCACTGCCTGCAAGCCTCAGTGCTTCCACCATGTAGAAATGGTTCTGCGGTATCTGGCCGATGCTGCCATCGGCAGCCGATATGATGGCGGTCACTTCCGCCAGCGTCACCGCAGATACCTCCGCCCCGCCATATTGCTTCGGCACGGTGATGGCCCAGAGGCCGCTTTGCGAGAAGCGCTCGATCTCCGCCAGCGGCAACCGCCGCTCCCGGTCGCGCTCCGCTGAGCCTACGGCAAATTCGCGCGCCAGTTCCTTGGCAATGGCGATAGCCTCGTCATCACTCTTGATGACGTGCGCAAGCTTCTGCCGTGGCGGCACATGCGGCGCTGGCCTGCCCGCCGTCAATGCGGCCTGCCGATGCAACGTTCGGTCCGTTGTCGTCATGTCATCGAACCTCAGTTCCAGGCGTGGCGCGGCGGATGCGCGCCGTTGAGGTAATAATTGCCGACATGGTAGAACTTCCACCGGACGGGATCATGCAGCGTATGAACGCGGGCATTGCGCCAGTGGCGGTCCAGCCCATGTTCGGCAAGTGTCGAGCGCGTTCCCGCCAGTTCGAACAGCTTGTTGGTCGACAGGATCGCAATTTCCGTGGTCAGAACCTTGGATTCACCGGTCTTGATCGTCGCTTCCGACACCGTTTCTAGCGTGGAATTGGCCCTGGCAATATCGATGCTGCGGCCTGCGATTTCCAGCAGTGCCTCGGCGGCATGCAGCTTGATTTTCAGATCACCGATGGCAGCAATCGTGAACAAATCCTCGTTTGCCTTCTGCTTGCCACTGTCTATCCACGGGCGGCTATAGGTGTTGATAAATGAAATCGTGTCGTCAATCGTGCCGCGCGCAATGCCGGCATCGATGGCCGATTGAATGATCTGCGAGACGGGGCCGCCAACCGTTGGATGATCGAAGGAAGTCACCTTCAACGCCCGCGCTTTTGGCACACGCACATTCTCGATCTTTACCGATCCTGACGCCGTGGTGCGCTGGCCGAAGCTCGACCAGTTGTTGGTCACCGTCAGGCCGGGCGCATCCCGGTCGGCAAAGACGAGATAGCCTTGGCCGGTCTCATCGACACCGACGATGGGGACGATGTGGGCCAGCAACGCGCCCGTCGTGTAAAATTTTTCTCCGTTGACGATAACATCGTCGCCATCGTGAACCACCCTGGTTTCGAAATCCGCCACCGTCTTGCTTTTCAGCTCGGAGAAGGCGTTGCCGTAGCGAAGGCCCTGAAGCGCCCAACCGAAGAACAGTTTCTTCTGCTCTTCCGTCCCATCCAGATCGACCGTTGCGATAATGGCGAGATGGTTCTGGGTTGTCTGGGCAATGGCGGGGTCGGCAGCGGCAATAGTGGCGATGACCTTGGCAAGCGTGGCATAGGAAACTTCCGGTCCGCCATAGGCTTTGGGGACATTCATGCTCCAAAGACCGCTTTGCGAATAATCATCCAGCTCCGTCACCGGCAAAAGCCCTTCCCGGTCGCGCAACGCAGCACCCACCTTGAACTTTTCGGCAAGACGCTCGGCAATCTCGATGGCCTCGGCGTCGGAGCTGATAATGTGGGCTGGAACCGAAGGGCGAGGTCTCGGCGCTACCGGATCTGTGGAATTAACGCGCGGGTGGATGTTGAAATCGATTTTGGTCTCGGAAATCGTGCCCATGCAGATGCCTCACAAACGGGTTAAATCGGCGTGGCAGAGCATCGCACAGGCGCGCGTTCTTGAAAGTCATTCTATGTTTTTAATATAGTAAGATGTGGAAGCTTTTTCTTCCACGGTGTCGATACAGGGTATGGACGCTCTTTCTCTTCATCGCCGCCAGCCCGTATCGTCGCGGGACAAAATTGTGGAGTCGATGATGAGCAAACCCATCCGTTTCAATGCGTTCGATATGAACTGCGTTGGCCACCAATCCCCCGGCCTGTGGGCGCATCCGCGTGATAAATCATTGACATACAAGGACCTGGACTATTGGCAGGACCTGGCCCGCACACTGGAACGCGGCATCTTCGATGGCATCTTCATCGCTGACGTGATTGGCTATTACGATGTCTACAAGGGCTCCAACTACCATGCCATTCACCAGGCAGCGCAAATCCCCGTCAACGATCCGCTGCAACTGGCAGCACCCATCGCGCTTGCGACGGAGCATCTGGGCATCGGGATCACCGCTTCTACGTCATTTGAGCATCCATACACCTTTGCACGTCGGCTCTCCACAGCCGACCACCACACGAAAGGCCGCATTGGCTGGAACATCGTCACCTCCTACCTTGAAAGCGGTGCCAAAAACATCGGCGAAGGCGGTTTGCGCCGCCATGACAACCGTTACGAAGTTGCCGCCGAATATGTCGAGGTGCTCTACAAACTCTTCGAAGGCAGCTGGGAAGAGGGTGCGGTTTTGCGCGACCGGGAAAGGCGCATCTTTACTGATCCGTCGAAGGTCCACGAGATCGGCCACAAGGGCAAATATTTCGATGTTCCCGGCTATCACCTGAGCGAGCCATCACCGCAGCGTACACCGGTTCTCTATCAGGCGGGTGCGTCCGGGCCAGGCAAGGCATTCGCGGCGGAACAGGCCGAGTGCATCTTCGTGGCGGCCCCGACGAAGTCAGTGCTCAAAGCCCATGTGGCGGATATGCGCAAACGCGTGGCGGAAGCCGGGCGCGACCCGAAGAAGGTCTATATCTATACGCTGATCACCATCATCACCGATGAGACCGACGAAAAGGCCCAGAAGAAATTCGAGGAGTACCAGAATTTCGTATCCTATGATGGCTCGCTGGTCTTTATGTCCGGTTGGAGCGGCATCGATTTCGGACAATATGCGCCAACGGATACGGTCAAGAAGATCGAAACCAACGCCATACATTCCTTCGTTGAGCATGTCGCGGGCGGGGATAAGTCTTGGACCATCGATGAGCTGGCGAAATTCGGCGGCATCGGCGGACTTGGCCCGGTCTTCGTCGGCTCTCCGTCCCGCATCGCCGATATTTTGCAGGAATGGGCCGATGACACCGATGTTGACGGCTTCAACCTCGCCTATGCGGTGACACCTGACAGTTTCGAGGATGTCGTTGGATATATCGTGCCGGAACTTCAAAACCGTGGCGTTTATCCCACCGCTTACAAGCCCGGCACATTGCGCGAAAAGCTGTTTGGCGATGGTGACTATCTACCTGCAAACCACCCCGCAGATCGGTACCGCGATATTGAAGCGTTCAAACGCGAGGAGGCCGCATTGCTTTCCCTCCAGCCGAAAGCGATTGTTTCATAGGACCAGCGGCATGGCCAGACGATGGCCATGCCGTCTTTCGCTCATCAGGAGCCGGAGGCGACCTTGACGTTGCCGCCATGGCCACCGCCGCCAAAAACCTGCGGCTTTCCGAATGAGGAACGGATCTGGTTGCGGGGACCGTCCAGGCCGATTTCAGGGAACAGCAGTTCCGAGACGCGATAGGCTTCTTCCAGATGTGGATAGCCGGAGGCGATCACCGTATCGATGCCGATATCCTGATATTCGCGCAGACGTGCCGCGATGGTTTTCGGTGAGCCGACCAATGCCGTACCTGCACCGGAACGAACAAGTCCTATGCCTGCCCACAGATTTGGCGACACTTCCAGCTTGTCGCGGCGTCCGCCATGGAGAGCGACCATGCGCGCTTGCCCAACGGAATCGGAGTTCTTGGCAAAAACCTCTTGCGCGGCAGCAATGGTTTCATCCGAAAGTTTCGAAATCAGCTGATCTGCGGCTTCCCATGCTTCCTCATCGGTTTCCCGCACGATGAAATGCAGGCGAATGCCGAAGGACACGTCGCGACCGACTGCGGCGGAGGCCTTGCGCACTTTCGCTACCTTTTCGGCCACCTGTGCCGGCGGTTCGCCCCATGTGAGATATTTGTCGATGATGCCAGCCGAAAAATCGATGGCCGCATCGGAAGAGCCGCCGAAATAGATCGGCGGACGCGGTTCCTGGACAGGCGGAAGGCCAAGTTGGGCATTGTGCGCCTGAATATATTTGCCTTCCAGATGCGCGCTTCCAGTTTCTATCAAGGTGTTGAAAACCTGGAAGAACTCGTCGGCATGCGCGTAACGTTCGTCATGTGGCAGGAAGACGCCGTCGCCTGCCAGTTCCTGCGCACTACCGCCAACCACGATATTGAGAAGAAGGCGACCATTCGAAACGCGATCCAGCGTGGCGGCAAGACGTGCATAATAAGCCGGAGATGCAACGCCCGGACGGATGGCAACAAGGAATTTGAGATTTTCCGTATATGCGGCCAGATTGGCGGCGAGAATGAAGGATTCCTCGCAGGCCACCCCGGTTGGGATCAGCACGCCCGAATAACCGAGGCGATCCACCGCCTGGGCGATCTCACGGAAATAGCCTGGGTCGGAGGCACGGGCAAGGTCGTCCGAACCGAGATAGGAGCCGTCCCCCGAGGTTGGGATGAACCACAGGAAATCGAGGGGCTGTTTTGTGTTTGGCATGGTGGGCATCCTTCTTGTCGATTAAACCGCCAGACGGCGAAAATTTGGATCCAGATTTGGGTGAAGCGGCGTTTCCGGCAGGGGCGTGACGACAGACTGGAGGGCTGACGCCACCTGCTGCGCTACGAACACGGCGTGTTCAGTCACCTGAGGAAGCCCCATGAGCTCTCCGAACGTGCCACGGGCGAGCGGACCTGCGACGAAAAGGTTATCAGTGGGTGCGCCATGATTGCCGAGGACACGGGCATCGAGATCACAAGCGATCCCAAGGCCGGTCTTGCAAAGGCTGAGATGTCCAGCTTCGGCCAGAGCCGCCAAAGAGGGTTGGGATTGCAAAATGCCCTCATGGGCCGGACCGGTCGTCACCACGATGGCATCGAAGATTTGCTCTTGATCATCCGGCATATGGCGCGGCGAAAGTGTCACGCGGAAGCGTGCGCCCTCCGGCACCACCCGTTTCAGCCTCGCCGCGGCGATGGCCAAACGATCATCGGCGATGGCTCGGTCAAGCGCGTCCTCCACCTGCGGTGCGATGCGGAAACGATGCGCATCCCAGAACGGGCGAGCCAACCGCACGATGCGACGACGTTCCGCCACTGGCAGCGCACGCCAGATGGCGAAGGCCTGCCCGCGCACGGCATCAAGAACAGCATGCCACGTCAGCCCATCGGCCTTGGCCTCTTCAATGCTGCGGCGAATGACGCGCAACAAGGCAGAGGCGCGCAAAGAGGGCTTTGACGAGAAATCACCGAAGGGCTCCTGCGCCGCCGGTGCGTGTCCCCGCGAACGGAGACCGCGACGGGAGACGGATGTGATCTTGCCCCTATGTTCGCGCTTTTCCAGGGCTGCCACCACGTCTGCGGCCGTCAGCCCGTTTCCAAGGATCAGCACATGGTCTTCGGTGGCGATTGGTGCGAGTGCTGCTGGCACGGTGACATCAGCAACGAGCTTCGGGTGATCTTTGAAAGGCAGCAACGGCCGCAGCAATCCCGGTGCCGGGTGGCTGACCGCCAGCACCACGAATTGCGCGCGCAAAGCACCATTTTGGCTATCGGCGATGTCCCAATCCTGCCCTGAAGGCACGATTGAAACGACCTCGGCCTTGCGATGCTCCACCGCGCCAGATGACAATAGTGATGCGATTTCTGCCTCGACATAGTCCCCGAAGACCTGACGGCGCGGATAGGGTTGGCCATCACGTCCAATGAGTGCCGCATCCGTTACATGTTCATCGGTCGTCGCAAGATAGCGCAGGAAGCTTTCGGCATCGTCCGGATAAAGGGACATCCGCTCGGCTGGCACGTTGATGCGGTGTGCGGGTTCCGCCGTGCTATAGGCAAGACCCGCGCCTAGACGGCTTCGAGGCTCAAACACCACGATCCGCGCTTTGCCTGCGCTGAGCGCGCTCAAATGAAGCGCGAATGCGGCACCGCTGAATCCACCACCGATAACAGCGACCACCGGCAACTCAGAGGCTGAGGACATGTCACGCTCCAAAACGATGCCGATCTCTGGAATTGAGGGACGGATGCGCATCCGGCACAGGGTTTCTCCATGAACGCGAAAAATTCAGCTCGATTGTCGCCCCAGACGGCATTATCGTCAATAAATTCAGTCGCATAAGTTTTCCATTTATGGACAGAACCGTGAAAGCTTTAACTCCGGGATGGCGCTGAGGTAGCAAACTGCACCACTCGCGCTTTCCGCACACTGTGCATCATCACACAGGCGACGCATGTTTGCCCTCTGAAAGCGAAAGCGCCAGAAGCTCTGAAAGATGTTTACGAAGAGAAGCAAATGCTGGCGATGTCCGGTCACGCTTACGCGGTATATCCACCTTAACCTCTTGAAGGATACGTCCGGGAAAGGGTTTCATGACGATGATGCGATCCGCCATGATGATGGCTTCCTCAATGTCATGGGTCACGAGCAGCATGGTGGACCCGGCTTCGCTCCACAAATCCACCAGATGGTCTTGCAGGTCGGCGCGGGTCATGGCGTCCAGTGCAGAAAATGGCTCATCCAGCAAAAGCACCGATGGATCGGTGACAAGGGCTCGCGCCAGCGCGACGCGTTGAGCCTGTCCGCCTGAAAGCTCCTTGATCCAGCGTGCTTCATAGCCGGAAAGACCGATCTGCTTCAGCGCTTTTTGTATCCGGCCGCGCCGCTGTTCAGCATCGAGGGCACGCAAACCGAAGCCGATATTGTCGGCAACCGTTAGCCAGGGGAACAGTCGAGGTTCCTGAAAAACGATGTTTACCAGCGGGTCCGGTTCTTCGAGGCGCTTGTCGTTCAGGCGTATTTCGCCTTGGCTCGGTCGTTCAAGGCCTGAAAGCAGACGCAGAAGCGTGCTCTTACCGCACCCGGAGCCACCGATGACGGCAACGACCTCCCCTTCACGAACGGTCAGGGAGAATGCATGAAGCGCATGCGTTCCGTTGGGATAGACCTTTGAGAGATTGCGAATATCCAGCATCAGGCGGTTCCGCCATGCGTATCCTGCCAGCGCAGGAACGGTGCAGTCGCCAGAATGAGAATGGTATCGGTTGCCTTGCCGACAAGAGCAAAGATCAGAATGGCGGCGAGGATCTGGTCTGGTTTGCCCAGTTGCTGGCCATCTACCAGCAGATAACCAAGCCCTTCGGATGCGCCCATGAACTCGGCCGCCACAACGAACATCCAGCCAAGACCCAAACCAGACCTGAGCGCCAGCACGTAGTCAGGCAGAATAGACGGCAGCAAAATTCGCCGCACGAGATCAAAGCCGGAAAGACGGTAAACACGTCCCACCTCGACAATCCGCCGGTCGACGCCAACGACGGCACCGTAAACACCGAGATAGACGGGGAAGAATACGCCAACGCCGATCAGGGCAATCTTCGAGGCTTCGAAAATACCGAACCAGAGGATGAAGAGCGGCACCCAGGCGATGGAGGGAATGGCACGCAACGCTTGCAGCGTGGGATCGAGGATCCGTGCGAGCCTCGGCAGAAAACCTGTGAGCGCACCAAGAATGGTTCCTGCCGCAGCACCCAGCGCAAAGCCAAACAGAACCCGTTTGAGGGTAACCCATATATGTGTCAGGAGTTCACCGGAGACCAGCAGTTCCTGCACCGTTGCCAGTACTCTCGACGGCGGCGGCATCAGCCTTCCGCCGACCAGACCAGCACGGACAAGAAACTCCCAGCCTAGAATGACGACCACTGGAAACACGATGCCCACCAGCGGATGGTCGAGCACCGACAATCGGCGCTGCCGATGCTGACGTTTGCCGATGTCAGCTTGCCGCTTCGACAGCACTGTGTCCAGCAGGGCCATGATGCTTTACTGGCCCGGTGCGGGTGCGTAGCTTGCGTCGATCAGGCTTGATACCGTGCCTTTCACATCGACATCCGCCTTCACAACGCCTGCCTTTTGCAGTGCAACACCCGCCGCCTCGATGGTGTCGCGCTGTTCATCGCCGATTTTCGACTGGCTGAGATCGGTGCGTTCCAGCTGACGGGCGATCACCGCATCCGGCAGTTTCGTTGTTGCCACCAATGCGGCCTTCAGCTTTGTCGGGTCCTTGCGGGCTTCTTCACGAGCACGCTCGTAAGTTGCCAGTACACGCTTGACGATTTCGGGGTTCTCCTTGGCAAACTCTTCGCGAACGTTCAGCACGCCCCAGGTGTTGTTGGCAGCGTTACGATGGAACAGCACGTCACCGTCCTCGATCTCGGCAGATGCCATGATCGGGTCGAGACCTGCCCAGGCATCCACATCACCGCGCTTCAACGCCAGACGGCCATCGGCATGCTGAAGCAGCACAAGCGTCACATCCTTTTCCGTAAGACCGGCATCAGCAAGGGCGCGAACGAGGAAAATATGCGGGTCTGTGCCGCGCGTGACCGCAATCGACTTGCCTTTCAGCTCTTCGACTTTGGTGATGCCGGTATCTTTTCGGGTCACCAATGCCGTCCATTCCGGCTTGGAATAGACATAAACCGATTTGATGGGGTTGCCGTTGATGCGTCCGATCAGCGCTGCGGCACCTGCCGTAGAACCGAAGTCGAGCGAACTGGCATTGAGGAATTCAAGCGCCTTGTTGGAGCCGGCGGACTGAACCCAGGTGATCTTGATCCCGTCCTTTTCGAACTCCTTCTCCAGCAGTCCATCATTTTTGAGCACGAGACTGACCGGATTGTAGGTTGCCCAGTCGATACGGATTTCCGAAATGTCTGCTGCATGGGCCTGCCCCAGTGCCACCAGTCCTGCCAGTGCACCCAGCGCCGACGCAATCAATGATCTCATATCTCGATCTCCAAATTAGATGGTATAATCTCCGGCAAATTCATCTCATTTGTAATCCGCCGGCTTTCCAAATTTCAGGCGCGGAGAGGAATATCGGTCCTGTTACAATGGCTCCCCGTAGTCGGAATATCCCGACGCGGCGCTCCGCGCATTTTACTGATCGTCAGTTTCAGCATCCTTCGGCTTACGTCTTCGGCAGGCCGGGCGGGTTGGTTCGCGATTCTGGCAGGGCTTCTTCTGAAAGTTGCCAGTGCTCCAGAATCTTCGCGTAAGCACCGTTTTTGATCAGATCATTGGTCGCCAGCGTCAGAGCCTCCGCCAGACCGGACCCCTTTCGCGTGGTGATCGCCACATCGGATCTTTCCGGCCAACCGGCAGCAAGCGTGCCGACACGTTTGATGGTTTTGTCGCGTGCCGCGATGAACACCAGTTGAGCATGGGGCTGCACGATGACATCAGCGCGTCCGGCAGAAAGAGCAATGATCCGCGTTGCCTCGTCGTCGTAATATTGCAGCTCGATTGGCTTCAATCCGGCAGCAACATTCTCATCGCTCCATTTGAGAAGTATCCGCTCCTGATTGGTGCCTGCGGCAACGATGATACGAAGCCCGGCCGCATCCTTCGGCTCCTTTATCGATGTAATGCCACTATCTGCTTTTACGAAAAAACCGTGCAGCCCCTGACGATAGGTCGAGAAATCGAATTTCTCCTTTCGCTGCTCGGTCACACCAACGTTTGAAATTACGGCGTCGTATTTTCCCGATACCAGGCCCAACGGCCAATCCGCCCAAGCGACCGGAACGAGCTCGAGCTCCAGGCCAAGGCTATCCGCGATAGCCGAGGCATAATCAGGATCTGCCCCCACCACGGTTTTCGCATCAGTCGCGTAGGTGGCGAGTGGTGGCCCGCCGGCTGACACGGCAACTGTGAATTTGCCAGGCGTTACGAATTTGAAGTCTTTCGGAATGGCCGCGGTGGCATCGGCATCTTTTTCGACACGGATACGGCCCAGTTGTTCGGGCGACAAATCAAAGACATCACCGGCAGCACATGCCATGCTCGCGCTGAGCGATACCAAAGCTAGGCTGGCGAGAACTGAACGAAAACCCGATGTTGATGTCATGACGATACTTTCGTTTGAAAACGTTGAACAAAGGGTGGCGCGGGCGGGAGGATGCCTGCGCCACCGGCTGAGTGAGGCTGCCTCTCAACTCAGCTTTTCGGCAGACCGGGTGGGTTGGTGCGCGATTCCGTGATCGCTTCGGACGCCAGATTCCAGCGGGCAAGAACCTTTGTGTAATTGCCGTTCTTGATCTGCGCATTCAGCCCCGCGGTGATTGCCGCATCGATGCCGGAGCCTTTTTTCGTCGCGACCGCGATTTCCGCCGATTCAGGCCAACCACCGGAGAATGTGCCAACGAGTTTGGTTTTCTTGATTGTCGCGGCCTGATAGGCGGATGTGGCGTTGGGGCCGAGATAGACGTCTGCGCGACCGGACTGCAAGGCAAGATCGAGCACGGCCTGATCGTCGTAATATTGCACGTCTGTGGCCGCCAGGCCCTTGGCCTTGTTCTGCTCGATCCATTTCAACAGGATTTGTTCCTGATTGGTGGCAGCGCTGACGATGACTTTCAGGCCTGCAATTTCTTCCGGCTTGGTAATGCTGGTCACCTTGCTGTCAGCCGCGACGTAAAAGCCAAGCAGATCGTTGCGATAGCTGGAAAAATCGAATTTCTCCTTGCGCGCTTCGGTGACGGTGACGTTGGAAATAACGGCATCGAATTTTCCTGACACGAGACCGAGCGGCCAGTCGGCCCAGGCAACAGGTATCAGTTCGAGCTGAAGGCCAAGGCTGTCAGCCACGAGTTGGGCAATATCCGGCTCGCTGCCAATTGGGGTCTTTGCGTCATTGGCATAATCCCCTAGCGGCAGGCGCGATGGATTGGTCGCAACGGTCAGCTTGCCCGGTGTGACGAACTTGAAATCGGCTGGAATGAGTTTTGCGGCCTCTTCCACCTTCTCAACACGCACACGGCCTTTCTGCTCTCGCGAGAGGTCGATTTCCTGTGCGTGCGCCGCTTGCCCGAAGGAGAGAAACGCGGTGATCAACCCGCCACTGATGGCCGACAGCAATATCGATTTAGAAATCATTGAATGTTTCCTCTTGTTTGAATTTTATAGGACTTTTGCGAGAAACTCGGCTGTGCGGGGATGGTCTGGCTTGGTCAAAACCTTCTCCGGTGTTCCGGTCTCCAGTATCCTGCCCTGCTCCATGAAGACGACCGTATCGGCGACTTCGCGGGCAAAGCCGATTTCGTGTGTGACGATGATGAGGGTGACGCCGGACCGGGCGAGTTCCTTGATGACATCGAGCACTTCATTGACGAGTTCAGGATCGAGCGCCGATGTGGGCTCGTCGAACAGAAGAACCTTGGGCCGCAAAGCAAGCGCACGGGCAATGGCAACGCGCTGCTGCTGACCACCGGAGAGTTGGCGAGGGTATGCACCCGCCTTTTCCGCCAGGCCGACACGGGCCAGCAGGTCGCGCGCTTCCGCTTCCGCCTGGGTTCTGGAAATGCCACGCACCGTCACAGGTGCCTCAATGATGTTTTCCAGAACGGTCAGATGCGGAAACAGATTGAAACTCTGGAACACCATGCCGACCTCGACGCGGCGTTTGAGGATGTCCTTTTCTTTCAACTCGTAGAGCGTATCGCCCTTCTGGTGATAACCGACCAGTTCGCCATCAACAGCGATGAAACCGTCATCCACCCGTTCCAGATGATTGATTGATCGCAGCAGGGTAGATTTGCCGGAGCCGGATTGGCCGAGAATGGCAGTGACGCTGCCTGCCGGAACCGTGAGGGTTACATCCTTTAGCACCTTGAGAGAACCGAAGGATTTCGAAACCCCATGGATGGTGACGTTGCCGCCTCTGTTTCCAAGCTGGAAGCTGCCTGAGCGAACAGCGACCGGACGTTCCGACGTATACGTAACTGCATCGATCTTTTTGTTGGCTTCAGTCACAGCTGAGCGTGGCCAGACCGTGCGATACAGCGTGTTGAAAAAGGATGGTGGTGGATTGCGCAGCGCGCCGCGAGAGAAATGCCGCTCGATGTGATGCTGGATAATGGAGAGAACGGTCAGGATAATGAGATACCAGACGGTTGCCACCATCAGCAGCGGAATGACTTCCAGATTACGGCGATAGATGATCTGGATCGTGTAGAAAAGTTCTGGCAGGGCAAGAATATAGACCTGCGACGTGCCTTTCGCCATGAGGATGATTTCATTGAAACCATTGGGCAAAATTGTGCGCATGGCCTGCGGCAGTATGATCTTGGAAAACTGTCTGCGACGCGGCAGGCCGAGCGATGCGGCTGCTTCCAGTTGGCCCTGCTCGACGGACAGAATACCGCCACGCACGATCTCCGAGGAAAACGCACCCGCATTCAAGGTGAGGCCGATGACCGCCGCCGCAAACGGCGTCATCAGTTGTGTCGTGTTCCAACTGATAAAGTTGATGCCGGTATAAGGCACGCCTATCGTGATGGTTTCATAGAGATAACCGAGATTGTTGAGGATCAGCAGCAGAACGATCAGCGGGATGGACCTGAATATCCAGATATAGGTCCAGGAGATGGCGACCAGCAGTGGTGAGCCGGACACGCGTGCCAGCGCCAGAACCGTTCCAAGAACGAAGCCGAGGAAAGCGCCAAGAACTGTCAGAAGCAGCGTTCTACCAAGGCCAACCAGCACGGGTTCGGCAAAGAACCATTCTGCAAACACATCCCAGCCCCAGCGGGGATTGCCGAATACGGAATTCAGAACTGCCGCGATAATGACGATGGATGCGATCGTGCCAAAAGTGCGCAGCGGATAACGGGCGGGAACGATGCGAAAGTGCGAATAATCGCCCTTGATTGGCGCGACCTTTCGTTCATTCACTGCCACTTGCGGAAAATCGGACGCGATGGTCATGAGGCGGCCCTTTCAGAGCTGATCTATGCGTGATGGCTCACGGCACGGGGTGTCGTCGCGGTGTCAAAGGACGATGCCGTTGACGCAACGGAGAGCCACTTTTCGAAGGGCAAGGATTTGATGGTTTGCGGGTCTGCCGTGGTGTCGAACAGCGCCCTGTAACCATTGGAGAGATAGAGGCCCACGGCCTCCGGCTGACGGAAACCCGTGGTCAGATAAATCCGGGCATATCCCTGCCGAATGGCCTGACGTTCAAGCTCGACCAACACCTTTTTCGCCAGTCCCTGACGTCGATGGGCCGAATGTGTCCAGACGCGTTTGAACTCCGCTGTTTCGTCATCGTGCCGCATGAAGGCACCGCCGCCGATGGCCTTGCCATCCCGCAACAGAAGCAGGAAATTGCCATAGGGCGGGCTAAAGGCCTCTGGCGGATACTTGCTGAGTTCTGCTTTGGCACCTTCCGCATTGAAAAACGTGCCGTAGCGGCTGTCATATTCGAACAGCAATTCGTCCAGCAGCGGCTGTGCGAGCGGGTCGAGAACAGATGTATAGAGAAAACTGTCGCTCATGATTTTGCTTCCGGTGTTGAGATCAGGAAAGGTAGGCTTCCGCCAGTCGGACCCAGTAACGGGCCGCCGGCGCGATGATGGCGTCGTTGAAATCGTAATGCGGGCTGTGCAGTGAGGCGCTTTCCCCGTTGCCCACGAAGAGATAGGAGCCGGGCCTCTCCTGAAGCATGAAGGCGAAGTCTTCACTGGCGGTGCGCGGCTGAAAGTCTTCGGCGATCTGCGACGCGGGAAAATGCCGCTTTGCCACGCCACGCGCGAACGTCGTCTGTGCGACATGATTCAAGACAGGCGGGAAACCGCGGTGGAAATCCACATCCGCCGTCGCACCAAAGCTTTCGGCCTGGGCTTTTGCCAGCGCTTTCAGCCTGCGTTCCAAAGTCTCGCGGACAGTTTCAGAGAAGGCCCGCGCCGTGATTTGCAACTCGACGCTTTCAGGAATGACGTTGGACGCCGTACCGCCATGAATGGAGCCGACCGTCAAAACCGCCATCTGAAGCGGATCTACATTGCGTGACACGATGCTTTGCAAGGCTGTAATGAGACCGGCAGAGGCCAGCACCGGATCGACGGTTTCATGGGGTTCCGCGCCATGGCCACCCTTGCCAATGATGCGGATCGTAGCCTTATCGACGGAGGCCATGGCTGGCCCCTCGACGAAACCGAATTGACCCGTGGCAACACCTGGCCAATTGTGAAGGCCGAAGACCGCATCCACCGGAAACCGCTCGAAAAGCCGGTCGGCGATCATGGCTCTCGCACCAGCGCCGATTTCCTCGGCGGGCTGGAAAATCAGCGTCAACGTGCCAGAAAAATTCGATTGTTCCGCCAGATATCGTGCAGCGGCCAGCAGGATCGTGGTGTGGCCATCGTGCCCGCAGGCATGCATCACGCCCTGATTTTCGCTGGCATAGGCAAGGCCGGTTTCTTCCACGATTGGCAGCGCGTCGATATCTGCCCGGATGCCGATACGTTTGTCGCCAGTACCACGCTTCAGCGTAGCGACGACACCATAGCCACCAACTCCTTCCGTGACCTCGTAACCGTAAGACAGAAGATAGCGGGCCACGACGCTGGAGGTCCGCTTTTCCTTACGCGACAATTCAGGGTTCCGGTGCAGGTCACGACGGATCGCGACACTCTCCTCCTGAAAGGCAAGGATTCCCCGTTCGGCGTCGTCACTGGGACGCGCGCCGTCAATGTGGATATTCATGGTCGTTATCTCCTGCGCTGCATTCAAACCTGCCGCGCGTCCTTAAAAATCGCTCAGCGACTAGGCGATGGCTTTGTCCAAATTCGTTGACTCGCCGGCATAAACGCTTTGGCGGAACGGCAAGCCGAGATGATCGCGAAGTGTCGAGCCTTCAAGCTGAGGATCGAAATAGCCACGCTGTTGTAGAACCGGGATGACCAGACGGATGAAGTCATCCAGCCCTTCGGCAATCACGGGAAAGCCCAGAATGAAGCCATCGGCAGCATCGTTCTCTACCCAGCGAATGATCTCGTCTGCGACCTTTTCGGGCGTGCCGATAAAGCCTTCACGTGGCGTTGCTGCCTCAAGAGCAGCTTCACGCAGGGTCTGGTTCTTGTCTTTTGCCCGCTGCTTGATGCGATCCGTGGTCGAGCGGAAGCTGTTCTTGCCGATTTCGCCCAGTTCCGGAAATGGCGCATCCAAATCATAGACGCTGAAATCGTGATGATCGAAGAAGCGTCCGAGATAGGCCAGCGCATCATCTATGGTGATGAGGTTGCGAATGATGTCGTATTTCTTTTCGGCTTCGTCTTGTGTTTCGCCAACGATCGGGCCGATGCCGGGGAATATCTTCACATCGGAGGCGGAGCGTCCCTGAGCGACCGCGCTTTGTCTTACCCGCTTCAGGAACGTATGGTTTTCGTCCAGAGACGCGGAATTGGTGAAAACCGCGTCCGCATGTTTGCCGGCAAGACCGATACCCGCTTCGGAAGAACCAGCCTGAAAGATGACCGGTTGTCCCTGTGCTGAGCGCTGAATATTCAGCGGTCCCTCAACGGAGAAGAAGCGGCCCTTGTGATCCAGCGTGTGCAGCTTTGACTTATCGAAGAACTGGCCGGTTTCGCGATTGCGCGTGAAGGCATCGTCATCCCAGCTGTCCCAGAGACCTTTGATAACCTCGAGATATTCGTCGGCTATCTCGTAGCGAAGCGCGTGTTCTGGATGGTTGCGGCTGTAATTCTTGGCCGTCCCCTCGAGCGGCGTCGTGACAGCGTTCCAACCCGCTCTGCCACCGCTGATCAAATCGAGAGAGGCAAACTGCCGCGCCACCGTAAAGGGGTCGCTGTAGGAGGTGGACACCGTGCCGGCAAGACCGATCTTCGTGGTAACCGCGGCAAGTGCCGAAAGGATCGTCAGGGGCTCGAAGCGATTGAGAAAATGTGGAATGGATTTGTCATTGATATAAAGCCCGTCCGCCACGAAAGCGAAGGAAATGCCCGCCGCTTCCGCCTTCAGAGCATTGTCTTTGAAGAACTGGAAATTGACGCTGGCGTCGACCGGGCTCTTGGGATGGCGCCATGCATTCATATGGCCACCGGGACCTTGCAGCATGATACCGAAACGTACTTGTTTTTTGGTCATGTTCCTGTCTCCTGACATCCGTTACGCGGCAGCCGAAAGGCGGTGCGTTGCCAGCAATTCGATTGACGCAAGCCGTTGATCCGCACCGGCATGCGGAGGCTCGATGATGAATTCCTCGATGCCGTAATCACTTGCGAGGCGATGAAGTTGTGTGTGGATATCGACCGCCGTGCCATGCAGCACGTTGGGTTTGCGTTCCTCTATGCGATAATCCGTATCGCCGGATTGCCGGGCAAACTCCTCTGCCTGCTCACGCCGCCCCAGATTGAACGCCTTGCCATTGCTCAGAAACACCCGGAAAATTCGCTGATTGGCCACCTGCGCCGCAGCCTGCGCAGGATCGTTCGCTGCAAGTGCCGACAACGCTAGAATGGCGGATCTTCCGCCGCTTTGCGCACGGAAGGTCTCAAGGCTGGAGCGCAAGACTTCCGGATCGCCGTTGAGGTGACCGGCAAAAACAAAATTCCAACCCTTTGATGCCGCAAGCTTTGCGCTTTCAGGACTTGCACCCAGCAGAAATCTTTCCGCAGCAACAGGCGGCGCAGGTGTCGCAGCAAGGCCTGCCTGTGCGTTTCCTTCGGCAACCGGACCGGACAGATGGCCATCTAGTTCCGCAAATGCCGTTTCGAAATCCGGTTTGCGTGCCGGGTCATAGGCCTGCTGCAATGCCGATGTTGCGAGCGGCAGACCACCTGGCGTCTTTCCGACGCCAATATCCACGCGACCCGGGGCAAGTGAAGCCAAGACATTGAAGACTTCCGCTACCTTATAGGGGCTATAGTGCTGGAGCATGACCCCACCCGAACCCACTCTGATGCGAGAGGTTTTCGCCAGAATCCATGCGACGAGCGCTTCTGGTGCAGATCCTGCCAATTCCGGCGAGTTATGATGTTCGGCCACCCAAAACCGGCGATATCCCAACTCTTCTGCGCGTTTTGCGAGATTAAGCGTATCGCGAAAAGCGTTTGTAGCGTTCTCATCGGTGGAGATGGGGCTCTTATCCAGAAGGCTGAGAGAGTACATCGTGACCTCGTCCATTTGCTGATGACCGATTAGTCTACCGATTTACTAAACTAATAAAGGATGTTCGTTCTACGTTTGCGTGTGAACGGAAAAAATATTGTCTTCCGATGGAAGAGCTTTAACAACGCTCGCTGTCGTCTGTTGTAGGGATGGAAATGCGACGCCGGCAAAGTCGTCGATGATCTGACGATAGTCTTCCGCCTGAAATTCATAAGGGAGTTCCAGCCGGAACTCGGAGACGAGTGGCAAGACAGGGTCACGCGCAAGCGTTTCGAAAATCTCTTCCGTGGTGCCGACGATATCGGGCAGAAACAAAGTTCGACGGTCTCCGTGTGGCGTACCGGTGCGCTTGTCGCGTTGAGCTGCGAACTCCTTGTAACGGCGGCGCGTTTGCGGGTCTGCGCTATCGGTAGGCAAAATGACACGGCCAAGTGCGACCCGAGGCTCTCGCTCATGAATCCATTCATGACGAAAACGATTAATGAGTGCTGCCTGCGCAGTGAGGAAATCGTCGGTGTGTTCGCCGCTGACGATGTTTCCGGTCAGAAGATTAAAACCCGCCTGCCCGGCCCATCGCGCTGAACTCTGCGAACCGCCACCGTACCACAGGCGATCAGTCAGCCCTTTTGCAAATGGCCGTAGCCGAGGCACCTGGGCTCCGGCCGCATTGCCAGCGTCCGTTCGCGGTGAGAGCGGAGCAGACAGCAAGGCCGCTGCCAATTTCTCCGCCCGATTATGGGTGTAATCCGCATCCGGCGCAGGGTCGGTATAGGCCGAAATCAACTGCGCGAAGGGTGGCGCACCAACGGATACGCCGACATTCAGTCGTCCATGGGAAAGCACATCGACCGTTGCGAGATCTTCCGCCAAGCGGAACGGATTTTCGTAACCGAGCTGAATGACAGCCGTACCGAGCCCAATTCTTTTCGTGCGTTGCGATGCAGCGGCGAGAAACGTAGCTGCGGACGAAATACCCCGCTCGAGATGTCGTTGCCGAACGAAGGCCGTGTGATAACCCAGCTTTTCGCCCTGCTCAAAAAGCCGCAATGTATCCTCCATCCCACGAACTGGGTCATCATCATCGTAATTCCCTGGAATGAGGAACGAAAACTGACGAATATGGGAGAGCGGCATAATAAGTCTCCAGAATGAATTCCCGTCATCAGGAGACGGATGTCTTATGCAAAGGCTCGATGGTCGGTGATACGGCTTACCTGATTGGGCAAACCCGCCCCTTTGAGACGATCCATGAGATCGTAACCCTGCGACCAGCGGCCAAACCCGCTTGCAACGTTGATGTGCCCGACTGAACCGAGATTAATGTGAGTGCTGCCCCAAAGGGAGCTGGCCAACTCCAACTCTTCGGCCGTCATGTAAGGATCGTTATCACTGCCGATGACAGCGCTTGGAAACGGGAGCGGCGATATCGGAGCCTCACCGAAACTAACGATGCATGGATGCAACGCCTCTACCCGTTCAAGCTGGGCAGGAGCAACGAGAAGAGCACCTCTAATCTTGGTGGCGAGTGGCCGTCCGGCCATGTTGGCAACCAAAATGCAGCCGAGACTGTGGGCGACGACATAGGCATGATCCATTTTTGCCAAAGCACGCTCAAAAGACTCCAACCAGTCTGCCAGAAAAGGGCATTGCCAATTTTCCTGATCGACAAGCCGAGCGCCGGAATCATCCTGCAACCAGTAGTGTTGCCAGTGGTCACTCCCGGACCCGTTGAGACCGGGTACGATCAAGGTGGTACACATGCCTGCTCCTTGGTCCAATCCGCCAAAATCTCAAATGAAGCTGATCACTCACGCGAAGCCGATAACAACGTTGCCAGCGCGCTTCACTATTGACATCAGAATGCTCAATTACGGCAAGCAGGTCCACATCTGTGTTTTTCTCTGCTTTATCTATATTAGAAAATCATGCACATATTTTGGAATTCGATAAAAATTTTATTCTCATCGGAGAATATGAAGGGATCATACTAGGAAATCATTGCGCCTTCTTCGATTTATTCGGACTCTAGATATAATCGACTAAAGAAGTAGATTATTTCAAACCCGTGAGAAGAGGCAGAAACCTTTTCCTCTTCCGCACTGCAAAATAAACGACGCTGCGTCGTTTTGAGTAACCGTCTCTGACATTCTTCAGAAGGTAAGAAGCAATTGCTTCGAAAGCTTAAGGGGCGACAACAATGAAAAAGATTTTTGGAAACACCATCTCCCTCACACGCCGCGCTGGCTTGACGGCACTGCTTGCAGTTGCAGCCGCTGGCGTAACCGGCGTTGCTGCCGGCCATGCAGCCGATAAGGCGATCAAGGTCGGCATTATCAGCGGGGAAGACGAAGACGTCTGGCGCGAGGTCACCAAGCAGGCCGCAAAAAGCGGTCTAAAGATCGAAACCGTCATCTTTAACGATTACACACAGCCGAACGAAGCGCTGGAACGCGGCGAGATCGACGCCAACGCCTTCCAGCACAAGCCATACCTCGACAATCAGATCAAGCAGCATGGCTACAAGATCGTACCAGTTGGCTACACTGGTGTATGGCCCATCGGGCTTTACTCCAAGACGCACAAAACTGTGGCTGATCTGAAGGAAGGGGCACAGGTGGGCGTGCCGAACGATCCCTCCAATGAGGGCCGTGCACTTCGTCTTCTTCAGAATGAGGGCCTGATCAAGCTGAAAGACGGCACCGGCATTCTGGCAACTTTGGCGGATGTTACTGAAAACCCGAAGAAGCTGACAATCAAGGAGCTCGACGCGGGCATCGTCGGTCGTTCCATCGATGATTTGGATGCGGCCGTCGTCAACACGGATTGGGCTTTGAAGGCTGGTCTTGGCCCAGATAACCGCATTGCGCAGGAACCCATTGCCGATAACCCATATCGCAACTTCATTGCCGTCAAGCAGGCTGACGAAAGCCAGCCCTGGGTAAAGCAAATCGTCGCAGCCTATCAGAACGATTCCGTAAAGGCCGTGTTTGAAAAGGTTTATCGCGGAACAGGCTTGAGCGCTTACTAATAGCCAAACACACAAAGCGAAAAGGCGGCGCGGATTTTTCCGTGCCGCCTTTGCTTGCAGGAAAATACCATGAACAGTCACAAAATCGTTCAAGCGCCACAAGAGGCGATAGAGATCGCAACAGAGGTCGTCCGGTTGCACGACGTGCACCGCCGTTTCGGTAAGGTACCGGCGTTAGACGGGGTGTCGCTGAGTGTGCGGCAGGGCGAAATTCTTGGCATCATCGGCAGAAGTGGCGCAGGGAAATCGACGCTCATTCGCTGCCTCAATGGCCTTGAGCGTGCCGACAGCGGCGATATCATCATCGACGGCCGCAAGATCAACGGGCTGCTGGAACGACAGCTTCAGCCGCTACGGCGCAAAATCGGCATGATCTTCCAGCACTTCAACCTTCTGTCGGCAAAGACCGTTGAAGCAAATGTCGCTCTTCCTCTTAAAATAGAGGGCATGGCCAAGGCTGAGCGGTTGGCGCGTGCGCGCGAAATGCTTGAGCTCGTGGGCCTCTCGGACAAGGCAAAAGCCTATCCAAACCAGCTTTCAGGCGGCCAGAAGCAGCGTGTCGGCATTGCCCGGGCTTTGGCCGCAAAGCCTGCTTTGCTACTGTCTGACGAGGCAACGTCTGCGCTTGATCCTGAAACCACCCGCTCCATTCTTGCCCTGCTCAAGGACATCAACCGCAAGCTCGGCCTGACAATCGTCCTCATTACCCATGAGATGGACGTCATCCGCGCAATTGCAGATCGCGTGGCCGTCATCGATGCGGGCAGAATCGTGGAAGAAGGTCATGTGTGGTCGGTGTTTTCGCACCCTGTTGCCGAGATCACCAAAAGTCTGCTCGGCGGCAACCGGCCTCAATTGCCCGAACATATCAGCCGCAGGCTGGACGAGAAAAACGGCGCTGATACCCTCATCAGGATCGACCTAGTCGGCGCTTATGCGCAGAGCCAGCTTTTCAATGATCTCGGGAGCTCATTCTCGCGCGGAGTGCGCCTCCTGGAAGGCGGTGTTGAACATATTCAATCGCAACCGGTTGCCCGTTTTTTCCTAACCGTTCCTCGTTCCGATGAAAGTTTACTGA
The DNA here is from genome assembly GCF_900100825.1 of Agrobacterium sp. DSM 25558. Classification (NCBI taxonomy): domain Bacteria; kingdom Pseudomonadati; phylum Pseudomonadota; class Alphaproteobacteria; order Hyphomicrobiales; family Rhizobiaceae; genus Agrobacterium; species Agrobacterium sp. DSM 25558. The sequence goes on from NZ_FMUD01000009.1 coordinate 151,710, forward strand.
AGGATATCACCGGCAAACTGGTTTCTGCAGACGCTCGCGTGGAGGTGCTGGGTTATGTCTGACATCATGATCGAACTTCTGATCCGCTCCATTTGGGAAACGGCATTGATGACCTTTGCGTCCGGCGTTATCTCCCTGATCGTCGGTCTGCCGCTTGGTCTTGCGCTTGTCATAACGTCGAGAGGTGGCATCGCCGAAAACCTCTGGATCAACCGGATCATCGGTGCCATCGTCAACGCGTTCCGCTCCATTCCCTTCATCATTCTGCTCGTCGCGCTCATTCCGCTGACGAGGTTGATTGTCGGAACGTCGCTTGGCACCTGGGCTGCGATCGTCCCGCTCTCCATCGCGGCCATTCCCTACTACGCACGCATCGCCGAAGTCTCGTTGCGCGAGGTGGATCACGGGTTGATCGAGGCGGTCCGCGCCATGGGCGGCAATCGCTGGACTATCATTCGCGAGGTGCTGGTGCCGGAAGCACTGCCGGGCATCATCGGCGGCTTTACCGTGACATTGGTCACGCTGATCGGGGCGTCCGCAATGGCGGGGGCGATTGGGGCCGGTGGACTTGGCGATCTCGCCATCCGTTACGGCTACCAGCGTTTCGAAACCAACGTGATGATCGCCGTCGTCGCCGTTCTCATCGTCGTCGTCTGCGGCATCCAGTGGATTGGCGACAAGGCGGCCGCGCGCCTGGACAGGCATTGATCTCGAAGAGGACACGCGCGACAGCAGCGCGTGGCCTCTTTGGTCCTAAACACTCTTTTCTGATGGCGTCCCGTTCACGACTCGATTGACGGCATTGCGCCCGAGGATGGATCGGATCATATGACTTTGCGGTGCATGAGCACGCGCCGTGATCGCATCGCGATGGTGGCGCTCAAGATTGTAGTCTCGCCGCAGGCCGCGATTTCCACCGAGCTCTAGCGCAAGATCGGTTATCGTGACGGCATTGTCGATGACGACATGGCGAAGAGCAAACGCATCCGTACCGATTGCAACACCGGTATCGACATCCCGCGCGATCGATGTGAGCAGCCTTTTATTGGCAGTCAGCAGCACCTCGATGTGTCCGGTCCCCTCCTGAATCCGAGGAATGGTGGCGAGTGGTGCACCTAGGCTGGACGGCACGTGCGCGGTCAAATGGCGTAGCAGGTCATCGCGGGCAGAGACGGCAACGCCATGATAGACCGCCGAAAGCAACGTGAAGAAGGTATGGCCATCGGCTTCGTCGCGGCGAAGCGGTTCGCTTGCTGGCTGTTGCGCAACAATGTCAGCCAACGGCACTTTCACATTCGTCAAGATCAGATCGTGGCTGGCAGTGCCGAACATGCCGGTTGCCTCCCATGCACGGGCATGGCTGATGCCTTGGGCATCGAGCGGAACGAGCAATTGCACGAGGCGAGGCGCGACCTCTTCGGTCAAAGCGAGGACGATTGCCCATTTGAGACCGGGAAGTCCGGTCACGAAGCTTTTGCGCCCATTGACGACCCAGAAATCGCCGTCAATCCGCGCCAATGTTTCCGGCAATCCGCCGTGAGCGGGCGAGCCCGCACCGGGCTCGGCCTGCGCATTGTTCAAAAGCGCTGGTCCCTCAAAATTGGCGGCCAAGACGCGTGAAGCAAGCGCCGATGACCAGCGCCCGCGCCTTATGGCGGAATGGACGCTGTAGTGCATGGCAAGGATAAGCGCTGTGGAAGGGTCACCGCTGGCAATCGTGGAAATCACAGCTTGCGTCGTCTCGAGACCTTCGCCAAGCCCGCCGTCTTCACGTGACGTCACCAGCCCCAGCAGGCCCGACTGGAAAAGTGCTGCAAAGTTTTCTACGGCGAATTCACCAGTTTTATCATAGCCAGCAGCGGTTTCGGCAAAGCGCCGGGCCAGACCGGCTGCGATGGTTATCGGATCGGCTGATGGCTCGGAGGGTCGTTTTACGGCAGAGACAATAGCACTCATGCGACCGCCCTCTTGGCCGCAACATCGATGAAACGTGCATCGACCCATGCCGCGATATCGAAGTCATTTTCGAGGAAGCCCCATTCATGCAGGAAATCCTTGTAGTGCTCGACCGCAGCCACCAGTTCGGCATCAAGGCTTATGCCCAGATGACGGTGGACATCCGCCCCATTGGCGGCAAGCACCTGTTCTTCACTCGCACCTGCCTCGCGCGCAATGAAGCGACGGGTTTCATCAGGGTGCTGCTCGGCCCAGTCGGATGCTCTGCGAATGACGGCAATAAGACGCCTTACGAGATCGGGACGCTCGTCTGCCAGACGCGCATCGACCGTCAGCACACGGGGTGAACCGGAGTTGATGCGTATCTTCGGGTCGGGATGGAAACCGAACTCCACCACCTGCACCGCGCCAATCAGATTGGCAACGCTGACACCAGCCGTTCCCTTGACGAAGATGGCATCGACGTCTCCGCGCAGCAAAGCCGCCACTTCTTCGCCAAAGCTTTGTCGACGCTTCAGGCCAAATAGCGATGGGCCTTCCTGGGAGGCCAAAATCGAATCCGCGATATCGATATCGACCAGTTCCACGTCGTCGGTTTTCAAGCCTTCTAGCGAGAGAGCCGATACCAGCCCTTTCAGAGCCGTTGCGGCCATGAAATCCACGATGCCTTCAGGCCTGCGTGGTACGCCAAAGCGGCGACCAACGAGGTCTTTAACGGAGCGGATGCCGGTTTGCGGCAAAGTGATGATGGCCTGAAACTCGTCCGTCCAGGTAATGCCGACGAGGCGCGTGTTGCGGCCTTCGGAACGGGCGCGAATGGGCGGCACATTGCCGCCATGGCGGAAAGACCATTCCAAAGTATGGTTGAAATGGCTTTGCCTGATAGCGCGATCCGGCGAATCTATGATCGACTTCAGGGCGACGCCCACCTCGGCAAATGTCTGTTCCAGATAGCCCAATTGGGCAGCCAGACCGACGGGCGTTGGAACAGGGCAGCGCGTATACCAGATTTCGGAAAGCGGCGTTGTCATCATATGTCCTCGAATTCGAGTGCAAAAGGGTAGAGCGAGACGGCGCGCCTAAAAAACGGAGCGCAAGACGACCCACCGCCGTGGCGATGGGCTCTTTTCGAAAAGGGTCAGGACGTGGCGATATGGGCGAAGGCAAGACTGCCAGCCGCGCCCTCTGCGCCCACGGTGTGATCTGCCAGTCGTTTGTTGTAGATGGTGATCTCCGGCGCGCTGACGATGTCGATCGCGGGGACATCCTCGACAAGGATCTGCTGGATTTCCTTCCACTGCGCGAAGCGCTTTTCAGGATTGATCTCAACAGCAGCGGCTTCGAACAGCGCATCCACTTTCGGATTGCTATAGGCTGCGCCATTCGAGAAAGGCACACCCTTCTTGAAGTTCTTGCTCCAGTAGAGCCGCTGGACGCCAACTGTCGGATCGAACAGATTGCTCATGCCTTCATAAGCAAAATCAAAATCACGGTCGGTGTAGATGCGCTTGGTATAGGTCGCAAAATCCTGATTGCGGACGTTCACCTCCACACCGACCTTCGCCAAGGCCTGACGGATATAATCTGCACCGCGTGGGTAACCTTCGCCGGGGACGTAATCGAGGTTGATGTGCAAACGCACGCCATCTGCGCCACGCTTGTATCCGGCCTCATCGAGCAGTGCTTCCGCTGCCTTGAGATCAATTGGATAGGTTTTGAGGTCGCCGACATACCATTTGCTCAGCTTTGCGCTGATCGGACCTGGAATGGGCGCGCCATAGCCATAATTGACCGTGTTGAAGATGACATTGCGGTCGATGACATGCGCAAAGGCACGCCGCACCCGCACATCCCTAAAGAACTCCTTCTCCATATTGAACTCAACGCGGCTGACGCTGTTGATATATTGGTATCCCTGCGTGTCGAAGACGAGATCCGGCAAGGCCTTGAGACGGTCCAGATCGCTGTAGGGAACGGGCGTGCCGGGTGCCAGATCAATCTCGCCGGACTCAATGGCAATGCTGCGCGCTGCCGAATCCGTGATGAAACGGACAATGAGCTGATCAAGATAGGGACGCGGCTTGTCCCAGTAATCCGGGTTGCGCACATAGACGATGTGGCTGCCGCGCACCCACTCCTTGAACCTGAAGGGGCCGGTACCGACGGGTGCATAGTTGGCCGGGTTTTCCTGAACCTTCGTACCCTCATATAGGTGCTTCGGCACGATGGGCGTTTCGCCAGCGGCGAGTGCGGTAATCAGGTAGGGTGCGGGCTTGGAAAGAACCAGAACCGCCGTCAGTTCATCGGGTGTTTCGACATCCACAAGATTGAGGAAGGTATTGCGTCCGCGCGGATGCACCTCCTTGATGGTCTTGATCGAAAACGCCACATCGGCGGAGGTAAAAGGCTTGCCATCATGCCACTTCACACCGGACCGCAGCTTGAACGTATAACGCAAGCCATCGGGGCTGATCTGCCAATCCGTTGCCAGAAGCGGTTTGGGATTGAGATCGAAATCATAGGTCAGCAAACCCTCCGTCACCTTTGGGGAGACATAAAAGGAATTGGCCGCCGTGTGCGCGATGGTGGTCAACACCGGCGGTTCGGTGGCCAGCAGGAAGGTTGCCGTGCCACCGCGCGCGGGCTCCACCGCCCACGCCCCAACCCCTGAAAGTGAAACGGCCCCCAGCGCGACAGAAGCCAGCAGAAACCCGCGTCGTGTCGTTTGATGGAAATCAGTCATATAACGTTCCTCTCTGCGCCGGCCTCGACCGACGAAACTTGCCCCGATGGAAAATTCGTTTCTGACGAAGACAGATATGAGCACATACGCCCAATAATCGTCTTTTTTAGAAATTATCTTTTCTTAAACGGGTCTATATCGCTGTTTTTAAGAAAATAATTCCGATATATCTTTGACAAATTCCATAATTTTAGTCAACTAATAACCTATTCAAATCGGGCAACGCTGACGCCTGAAACAAAAATGGATGGGAAGCGATGTCGAATTCGAAACGGATTTTATCCCAAGCACGTCGGGTAGCCTTGTCGGCGATACCCACCGTGCTTGGCATCATCATCTTGAATTTCTTCCTGCTCCAGCTTGCACCGGGTGATGCCGCCGATGTGCTTGCGGCAGAGGCAGGCTCTGCGACCGTGGAGACGATGGCGGAGATGCGCTCCCGCTTCGGCCTCGATCTGCCCGTGCTGCATCAGTTGACGAATTATCTAGGCAATCTCGCGCAATTCAGCCTCGGTTTTTCACCACGATACGGCATGCCGGTTGCCGACCTGATCGGCCAACGACTGCCCGGCACGCTGGCGCTGATGGGCGCAGCGCTGGGCATCGCCATCTTCGTCGGCGTCTTTCTCGGCTCGATCATGGCACTTTTTTCCGGCAGATTGCCCGATCGGATCATCTCCATCGGATCGCTGATTTTCTACTCGGTTCCCGGCTTCTGGATTGGCCTGATGTTGATCCTGACATTTTCTGTCAAACTCGGTTGGTTGCCCTCGGGCGGTGACAGCACCATCGGCAGCAGCTTGACCGGCCTCGATGCCTTTCTGGACCGCATTCGCTACATTATCCTGCCAGCACTTTCTCTGGCACTCTACTTTCTGGCCATTTATGCCCGCCTCACCCGTGCCGCCATGCTGGAGGTGAAGTCGCAAGACTATGTGCGCACCGCGCGCGCCAAGGGTGTCTCACCGTTCCGATTGACGACGCGCCACATCCTGCGCAACGCGCTCATTCCCATCACCACCATGGCTGGAATGCATATTGGCGGACTTCTGGGGGGCGCGGTCGTGGTCGAGACCGTATTCAGTTGGCCGGGATTGGGCCGCCTCGCATTCGAAGCTGTCATGGCACGGGATTTCAGCGTGTTGCTCGGCATTCTGCTTCTGTCTTCTTTCGTCGTCATTGTCGTCAACGCTGCCGTGGACCTGTTGCAGGCATGGCTTGACCCTCGCATCGGAGAAAGCCGATGAGCTCTTCAAACACCACCGCATTTCTGCAAGCAGCCGACATCGCCAAGCAGTCGAAAGCTGAAACCGCCAGCCCCTCGGCCAAAGAGCAGAAGGAAGATCAGAAACCCTGGCCCTATCTGCATGCTCCCGATGCGCTTTCGGCGCGCACGGTCTCCGTGCCCAGAAAGGGCCTTCGGCGGGAACTGAAAATCTTTCTGACGAACCCCAATGCCATTGTTGGGCTGCTTTTTCTGGCAACCGTTATCGTCACGGCGTTGCTGGCACCCATTCTCTATCCGGGCGATCCGCTGGAAATGGTGACGCGACCTTTCCTGTGGCCGGGACAGAATGCTGCTTATCCGCTCGGCACCGATTCCATGGGGCGTGACGTGATGGCAGGCATCGTCCACGGCGCGCGCATCTCGCTGACGGTTGGCGTGGTCGCGACGGTCATCGGGCTGACGATCGGCATCACTATCGGCGCATTTGCCGGATATTTCGGCGGTCTGGTGGACGATATTCTGGTCAAGATCATCGAAATCTTCCAGACCCTGCCGAATTTCGTGTTGCTGGTCGTCCTCGTCGCAATCGCCCAGCCATCGGTCACAACCGTGACGTCCGCAATCGGCATTATCACGTGGCCCATGGTGGCCCGGCTGACGCGCGCCGAATTCCGCGCCATCCGTGAGAAGGATTACGTTCTGGCTGCGCGCAGCCTTGGTTACGGCCATGCGCGTATCGTGTTCAAGGAAATCCTGCCGAATGCACTGCCGCCGATCATCGTGACATCGTCGGTCATGGTTGCCGGTGCAATCTTGATGGAAGCTGCACTATCCTTCATGGGACTTGGAGATCCCAATCGTGTGTCTTGGGGTTCTATGATCGGCTCCGGGCGTGATGTCATCCGAACCGCCTGGTATCTAACCGCTCTGCCTGGCCTTGCCATCGTCTTCACCGTAATTTCGCTCAATCTGATCAGCGATGGTCTCAACGACGCGCTCAATCCGCGCTTTTCGGAGGAACGCCGATGACCAAACTGATCGATGTACAGGATTTTTCAGTGGGCTTTGGCGATGCCCAGCCCGTCAAGGGTGTTAGCTTCAGCGTCTCCTCTGGCGAAATGCTGGCAATTGTCGGAGAGAGCGGATCTGGAAAATCACTGACTGCGCTTGGATTGATCGGCCTCTTGCCATCACACGCCAAGGTCGGCGGCAAGATTTTGATGGAGGGCCGGAACCTCGTGTCCTTGTCCGAACGGCAATGGCGTGGCATTCGCGGCAGCGACATCGGCATGATTTTCCAGGAACCGATGACCTCCCTCAATCCGGTTCTGACCATCGGTGAGCAGATCATCGAGGTGCTTCGCATCCACGAAAAGATCGACAAACGCCAGGCACGAAAACGCGCTATCGAATTGCTGGATCTGGTCAATATTCCAGAGGCCGGACGACGGGTGGATGACTATCCGCACCAGCTTTCCGGCGGCATGCGCCAGCGCGTCATGATCGCCATCGGCGTTGCCTGCAATCCAAAGCTCCTGATTGCGGACGAAGCCACCACGGCGCTGGATGTGACGATCCAGGCGCAAATCCTTCAGCTTCTCGACAATCTGCGCCGTGATCTCAACATGGCCGTCATTCTCATTACCCATGATCTCGGTATCGTGGCACAATGGGCGGACAGGGTGATGGTTATGTATGCGGGCCGAAAAGTTGAGGAGGGCTTGCCGGAACCGGTGTTTCGCAGCCCTTACCACCCCTATACGCGCGGACTTCTTGCCGCCTCACCGCGTGCGGAAGCAGGGCAGCACTACCGCGACGGACCGCTGCTTGAAATTCCCGGCTCCATCGTTTCGGCAACCGGGGAAAAGGGCTGTTCGTTCAAGCCTCGCTGTCCGGGCGCGCGCGGTGTCTGCGGGCAATTCGTGCCGCCGCTCAGGACAATTTCCGAGGGCCGACAGGCAGCGTGTCCTTTCGTCAACCCCATAGCTGCGGAGGTCTCCAATGGCGCTTTTGTCAGTGCATAAGCTTTCTACCGAATATGCCGGCGGTCGTGGAACGGTGCGTGCCGTTGATGACGTATCGCTGGAGATCGAGGCAGGTGAAACGGTAGCCCTGGTCGGGGAATCCGGATGCGGAAAGTCATCGCTCGGCAAATCCCTGATGCGCCTGGTGGAACCATCTTCCGGTAAGGTCACCTTCAAGGGCGCTGATGTGACGGCAATGTCATCGTCGCAATTGCGGGGCATTCGCCGTCGCATCCAGATGATCTTTCAAGACCCTTTCGCCTCACTCAATCCGCGCCAGACGGTCCGCACGATCCTCACTGCACCGCTCAAGGTGCACGGGATTGGAGACGGCAAGCGCCAGAGGGAGATCGTCGAGGCAATCGTCGCCCAGGTTGGATTGCCGCCGGATGCGCTTGACCGTTATCCTCATGAATTTTCCGGCGGCCAGCGCCAGCGCATCGGCATCGCGCGTGCGTTGATCCTGGAACCGGAACTGGTCGTTTGCGATGAACCCGTCTCGGCACTCGATCTGTCCATTCAGGCGCAAATTCTCAATCTCCTCGTGGAGATGAAGAACCGCCTGTCGCTGTCCTATCTCTTCGTCTCGCACGATCTGTCCGTGGTCCGGTATTTTTCGGATCGCGTGCTGGTCATGTATCTCGGCAAGATTGTTGAGAGCGCACCCACGGCGCAGTTGTGGGCATCGCCGAAACATCCCTACACACGGGCACTGCTGGCCGCCGTGCCGGACCCGACGCGCCGCAAGCAGGCGGCCCCCATTTCGGGCGATCTGCCAAGCCCACACAATCCGCCATCGGGCTGTCGCTTTCATACGCGCTGCCCGCTGGCAACCGATCTCTGTCGCGAAACAGCGCCGCAACACCAGCTTTTCGGTGAGAGCCACGCCGTGGCCTGCCACTATGCCCAATGACAATCCAAGGAGTACATAACATGGTCGATTATCGCTATCTCGGGCGCAGCGCGCTGAAAGTCTCACCGTTGAGCCTCGGCACTATGATGTTCGGCGGCCCGACACCTGACGACGTCGCCTTCCGCATCATCGACAAGGCCCGCGAACAGGGCATCAACTTCATCGACACCGCCGATGTCTATCACGATGGAAAATCCGAGGAAGTCGTCGGTCGCGGCATCAAGGATCATCGTGACCATTGGGTTCTGGCGACGAAATTCGTCAACTCGCACAAGAAAGGCCCCAATCTGGGTGGCCAATCGCGCAAATGGGTCATCGAAACCGTCGAGAATTCCCTGCGCCGTCTGAACACCGACTATATCGACATTCTCTATTTCCACCGCGCCGTCTTCGATGCGCCGCTGGAAGAACCGTTGCGCGCCATTGCGGACCTTATTCGGGCCGGCAAGCTGCGCTACTTCGGCGTCTCGAATTTCCGCGGATGGCGGATCGCTGAAATCTCGCATCTCGCCGACCAGCTCGGCATTGATCGTCCAGTGGCAAGCCAGCCGCTCTACAACATCGTCAACCGCACGGCCGAAGCGGAGCAGCTTCCCGCTGCCAACAATTACGGCCTTGGCGTTGTTTCCTACTCGCCGCTGGCGCGCGGCGTGTTGACCGGCAAATATCAGCCGGGCCAGCAGCCGGGTGCTGATACCCGCGTGGGCCGTGGTGACAAGCGCGTTCTGGAAACGGAATGGCGTCCGGAATCGATTGAGATCGCCCAGAAGGTTGCGGCGCACGCGGCAGCCAAGGGCGTCTCGGCGGCGGATTTCGCACTGGCCTGGGTCTTGAACAACAAGTTCGTCACCGCCGCCATTACCGGGCCGCGCACCGAAGAACACTGGAACGGCTATGTCAGAGCCCTCGACGTGACCATCGATGCCGACGATGAAGCCCTGGTCGACAGCCTCGTGACGACAGGCCATCCCTCGACACCCGGCTTCAACGATCCAAGCCATCCGGTAGAGGGCCGCGTGCCTCGCAATGTCGAGCCTGCACCACGCGCGCCGGTCCAGACCCGCGCCGTCGCCTGATTGCCATCATGACAAAGCCTGCGGCACAAAAGGGCCGCAGGCCAACCGATCCGCTCAAGGACCAATGCGATGTCGAACGCCAACACAGCCAACGTAGAAACCACCAGCCTGTCCGACGTGCCCAGCCGTGATGACATCCTGTCTCGCGCCAAAGACATCGCAGCCTTTGCCGCAAAGGACGCCGCCCGTCGCGAGCGTGAGCGGGAACTGCCTTTCGACGTCTTTGCCCGCATCAAAGAGGCGAAACTTGGGACCTTGCGCATTCCGAAGTCGAAAGGCGGACCGGGCGGCTCCATTGCCGACTATATCGAGCTGTTGATGATCCTCGGCGAAGCAGACAGCAATATTCCCCATGCGCTGCGCAGCCACTTCAATTTTACCGAAAACCTCGCGCTTGGTCCCATCGAGCTGGAAGACCGCAGGCATCTGGAGAACGTGCTGTCCGGCAAGCTTTTCGCGGGTGCCAGTACCGAACAGGGCACCAAGCGTCCCGGCGAAATCACCACCCGCCTGAGCGCTGATGGTGACCGCTACAGACTGAACGGCCGCAAATGGTACGCCACAGGAACCGCCTTTGCAGATTTCGGGTTGTTCAGCGCGATTGGTGACGACGAACAACCGATTGGCGTTCTCATTCCGCTGGATCGCAAGGGCATTACCGTTCTTGATGACTGGGACAGCATGGGCCAGCGCATGACCGCCAGCGGCGGTGTGCTTCTCGACAATGTCGAGGTCTTGCCGCATGAGGTGACGACGCGGCGACTGGGAAGCCAGATCGGACGTCATTGCTCCGCCATGCGTCAATTGCATCTGGCCGCATCTGCCACGGGCGCGGTGCAGTCTGCAGTAAGAGACGGCATTGAATACGTGCTGAAACAGGCGCGCACCACGCTTCACAGCGCCGCCGAAACCGCCAATCAGGACCCATTTGTGCAGAAGACGATAGGCGAGCTCAGCGCCGGTGCCTTTGCGGTCAAGACGCTGATCCGTGAAGCGGCGCGCGCACTGGATGTGACGGCTTTGACGTTTCAAACGGGTGACGAAGCCGCGATAGAAGCCGCCCTGATCGATGGCTCGCTTGCCACTGCCCGAACGCAGATAATCGCGTCGCAGCTTTCTTTGAACGTAGCGACAGCCATTTACGAGCTGGGCGGCGGTTCGGCCACGTCGAGCGAACGCAATTTCGACCGGCACTGGCGCAATATCCGCACCGTCTACAACCACAATCCGTTGCAGCACAAGGCCCGGGTCATCGGTGATTATTATTTGAACGGCACCACCACGCACCTCGCCGAAGGCCGGGTCTTCTGATGATGAGAGTGAGACCGTCATGAGAACAGAGTTTCTGTCTCCGCCCAAAGCAAACGCGCCCTTGCGATTGCCGACGCTCTCGCGCCTGCCGCCGCTCACGGCCCTGCGTGCTTTCGTCGTGGCGGCCCGACATGCCAGTTTTTCCCGCGCAGCCGATGAACTGCATGTCTCCACCGCAGCCATTGGCCAACAGGTTCGGATTCTTGAAACCCATCTCGGCCAACCGCTCTTCAGCCGTCAGCGCGGCGAACTGGCACTGACGGATGCGGGTGCCGCACTCTATCCCGGCATGGCGGAAGCCTTCGAAACCATGGTCGGCAGTCTTTCGGATCTTCTGCGCTCTGGCTCCAGACCCAGGCTCAGCATCCTGGCCTGCCCGTCTTTTGCTGCCCGCTGGCTCGGGCCGCGACTAGGACGGATCAGCCATGCACTTGGCGATGTGGAACTCTCCATCGAAACACTGGATGAAGGGCCACTCGACCGTCTTCAGCTGGATGGTGCCGATTGCGCAATCGTCGCATCTAGCGAGCGGATCGCGGGCTTCGTCTACGAGCCACTGTTTGACGACGCCGTGTTGGCTGTGTGCGCGCCGGAATTTGCGGCACGTCATCGGTTGACTGGTCATCCGGAACGGCTTTGCGATCTCTCGGGCGAAATCTTGCGCGGCAGTGGCAGCGATGGTGCCTTCGAATGGGCCAACTGGCTGCGCTCCTGCGGTATCCATATCAGGCTGGCAAAACTAGGACCGCGCTTTTCCCATCAGCCGGTGCTGATCGAGGCAGCGCTTGCCGGTCACGGCATTGCGCTGGTGCGTCAATCGCTGGTGTCGGAAGAGTTGAAGAACGGCAGGCTCGTCTCGCCGATTGGCTCACCGCAGCCCACAGCCTGTCGCTATCATCTTCTCGCCAGCCAGGAGAGACGGCGGCAGCCGGAAATCGCATCGCTGATCGCTTTGCTGCGTAACGATGTGCCTTCCTTGAACGCTGCCGCCTGAAATAATTGCAAGTCAGGCGCTTTCGCGCGCAGCGGCTGGGACGGCATAAATATTGTCCGGCCTTGGTAAGCCATAATGATCGCGCAACGTCTCGCCTTTGTAATCCAGTCGGAACAGGCCGCGCTTTTGGAGAAGCGGCACAACTTCGTCGATGAAGATATCGAATCCGCCCGTCAGCCATGGCGGCATGATGTTGAATCCATCCGCAGCACCCTCCCGGAACCAGCTTTCGATCCAGTCCGCCACCTGCTCGGGCGTGCCGGCGATGACCTTATGGCCACGCCCGCCTGCGAGCCTGTGCAGCAATTGCCGAATGGTTGGATTTTCGCGGTCAATCACATCGAGAACAAGCTGATGACGGCTGCTGTCGGCCTGGGCGCGGGTTGCCTCGACGGCTTCACGCGGCAAGGGCTTATCCAGATCGGCCGAACCGAGATCGATGCCGGTGATGCGGTTCAGTTGCGCCAGAGAAAAGGCTGGCTGGACCAGGTCGTTGAATTCGGCCTCTAGCTTCCGAGCTTCCGTTTCCGTCGAGGCGATGAAGGGACTGATGCCGGGCAGGATTTTGACATGGGCGGGATTGCGCCCCGCTGCGGCCACGCGCTTCTTGATGTCGGAATAGAAGCTTTTCGCGCTTTCGAGCGTCTGGTGCGCGGTAAAAATCGCTTCGGCGTAACGCGCCGCAAAACCCCGCCCATCCTCGGAAGACCCAGCCTGCACATAGACCGGACGGCCCTGCGGAGAGCGCGGCAGGTTCAGCGCGCCGCGAACCTGATAAAAATCACCCTTGTGATTGGCCGGATGAATGCGGTCCGTATCCGCAAAAAGACCACTCTCCTTGTCGGCCACGATGGCATCGTCTTCCCAGCTATCCCAAAGCTTTGTGACTACATCGACAAACTCGGTCGCCTGGCGATAGCGATCGGAATGAGGCGGGTGCTTTTCGAGGTTGAAGTTCGCGGCTGCCGCATCGGCCGATGTCGTGACGATATTCCAGCCGACGCGGCCGCCACTGATATGATCGACGGAGGCAAACAGCCTAGCCAGATTATAGGGCTCGTAATAGGTGGTGGATGCAGTGGCTATAAAGCCGATTTTTTCCGTGACCGCCGCAAGCGCGGCGAGCATGGTAATCGGCTCCAGCCGATGCCGAGCGGCATAACGGATGTTGCTATCCAGAACCGGTGCATCTGCAAAGAAAATCGCGTCCAGCTTGGCCGCTTCCGCACGCTTTGCGATATCCTGGTAAAGCTTGATATCGGTCACACGAAGTGGCTCCGACTGCGGATGACGCCAGGCCGCCTCGTGGTGGCCGCCGGGATAGATGAATGCGTTGAGAACGAGTTTCTCCGACGTTCTGCTCATTGTCTTTCCGATCCTGTTCATATGTCGAAAGATGATTGGCGCACCAGTCAGTGCGCCAAATGCATCAGGCCTCTTTTGCCAGCCATGCCTGTGCCAGGTTGCCGCTCAGGCCTTCTGCGCCCACGGCATAATCCTTGACCCTGACGCTGCCGACGACCGGCTGAATGGGCGAGACAAGATTGATGACCGGTAAGTCCCTGGCGACGATGACCTGGAATGCCTTGAACAACTCGGCGCGTTTTTCGATGTCGGGCTCCACCGCCGCCGCCTCCAGCAAGCGGTCGACCTCCGGGTTTTCGTAGTGGCTGGCGTTCGAGAAAGGCAGGCCGATCTTGAAGTTCTTGCTCCAGTAAACCCGCTGCACACCGGCTGTCGGATCGAACGTATTGGAGAGCGATTCCACCGAGAGGTCCCAGGCGCGGTCGGTATAAACCACCTTCACATAGGTGCCGAAATCGAACTTCTGGATATCTGCCTCGATGCCGATCTTGATCAGCGCTTGCGCGATGAAGTCGGAATAGGTCTGCGGATTGAACGGGTTGGTGGTGACCCTCAGCTTGAAACGCTTGCCATCTCCCTTGCGCGGAAAACCGGCCTCATCCAGCAGCTTTTCCGAAAGCGCCGTGTCGAACTTGGCAAAGTCGATATCCGGATTGTGGAATTTCGGCAAGCCGGGGCTGATGGGCGTGGGAGACGGCACCGCATAACCGTAAAGAACGATGTCGATGAGGGCAGGAACGTTGATGGCGTGCGCAATGGCCTGCCTCACTCCAAGGTTCTTGAGATACTCGTTCTCAAGATTGACGACGAGCTGGTTTTGCTGCCCCGCATAGGCATAGATGCGATCATCCACCTGCAGCGACGGCACGGCTTTCAATCGCTCCAGATCAGACAGTGCAACAGGGTTTGGGCCGATATCTCCCTCTCCCGTTTCAAGCGCTGCCGCCCGTGCGCCCGCATCGTTGATCAGCCGGATGATGACGCGATCCAGATGCGGGCGCGGTTGGTCCCAGTAATCGGCGTTCTTTTCCAACAGAATGTGACTGCCGGGCGTCCATTCTTTCAGAACGAACGGTCCGCTGCCGATGATCTGGTTCGGTTTCGGGTTTTCGGTCGGCTTGAAGGTTTCGAAGATATGCTTGGGTACGATTGGCGACTCCGACGATGCCAGCGCGGTAATCAGCCCCGGCGAGGGCTTGGCGAGCTTGAGTTTCGCGACAAGCGGGTCCGACGTATCGACACTCTCGACCTGCGAGAAAGTCGCGCGCCCACGAGGATGCGCCTCTTTAAGACGGAGAACCGAGAAGGCGACATCCTGGGATGTGACGGGCTTGCCATCATGGAATTTTGCATTCGGCTGTAGATGGAAGACATATTCCAGCCCATCGGCGGAAACCGACCACTCTCTGGCGAGGCTTGGCTTGGGTGTCAGGTCATAATCATAAGTCAGCAATCCGTCGTAGATTTTGGAGCCGACGAATTGCGGACCACCAGCGCTGGTGTTGATCGCGACGAGCTGGGTCGGCTCCGGGAAATAGACGATCTTCAACGTGCCGCCGGAGACGGGTTCTTCGGCGGCCGCAAATGAACCGCCGGGAAGGGCAACGAAAGCGCCCGCAGCAAGCGCGATTTTGTGAAATTGGCGTCTGGAAAAACTCATCTCTGTCTCCGGCGTAAAGGGAATGAGGCGATATCAATGAAGCTGCGGAAAGCCGTGGCGTTCGGCCAGCAGCGAAAGAATGCGTTTCGTGTCCTGAACGAAGCGCTTGTCGCCGTGGACTGTGGCGTCTTCGGGCGCGTCCTCCGCAAAAATCAGAAGCGGCAGCGACTGGTTCTGCTCGCCAACCTGCGCAATCACCGCCTCACGCGGACGGGTGAAGCTGACGCGGTGAATATCAAGCCGTTTCGCAAGATCGGGAAAAGCTGCAAGCAGCCCTTCGATCTGGTTGCAATGAGGGCAGACGAACGTCACCCCCGGATGTTTCGGGTCTTCAAAACCGGGGGCGATGAGAAAAAGCGTGTCCTTGGCCATGGGCATCCATCATTGACAGTTAGGGTGAACCGACACTGACGCGGGAGATATGGTGGGTCCAGAAACGTATTTTTGCCGTGATGCGAAGAATAAATTTGCCGAAAAACAACGATGAAATAGCGTTCTTTGGAAGATTACTCTCCGGGCATTTCCTTTTTCCGGATGGGTCAAAAGGACAATGGTATTCGCCGATTGCGCTCTGAAGCAGACGTTCAAAAAATGGAAGACAGGAGCAACACGCAATAAAAAACCCGACGCAAGCGCCGGGTCCAGGTAGCAGAAGAGGCAGGGATTAGCTTTGCGGTTGCTTCCACGCGGTCGCGAGGTCGCTGTATGCAATATCGATGGTTGTCACCAGGGATTGCAGATTGGCGTTTCGCAAAATGACTGTCGGCAGCGCAACGATGGAGAAATTCGGCAATTCGTCACCTGTGATCTTTTGAATGTCCTTGAACTGCGCCACACGCTTTGTCTCATCGCTTTCCACGGCAGCAGCCCGGAAAAGGTCGTCCACCTTCGGATTGTTGTAATGCGCTGCGTTGACATAGGGTGCCGGGTTCTTGATCCCATCGGACCAGTACAGCCGCTGTACGCCAGCTGTCGGGTCGAACAGCCGGCTGATGCCGTTTACGGTCAGATCGAATCCGCGCTCGGTATAGACACGCTTGATGAAGGTCGCGAGATCACCGTCAAGCGTTTCCACCTTGATACCGAGCTTCCCGAATGAGGAGCGCAGATATTCGGATGTTTTGCGGAAAACGTCCGACGGCAGGAAGGCGAGTCGCAGCGAAAACCGTGTCCCATCCGCGCCTTTCGGATAACCCACCTTGTCGAGCAACGCGTTCGCCTTGGCAAGATCGAATGGATAGTTGAACGGTGCCTCGTCATTATAGGCGGTGAAGATCGCCGGAATATTCGATCCCGCTGGTTTCGCGGTGCCATAGAAAATCGCATCATTTATGAAATTGCGATCAATGGCATGCGCCAACGCGTGACGGACTTCCTTCTTGGCGAGAATGGGATTTTCGAGGTTGAACTCGAAAACGGCTGCATTGTTGAGATAGGCATCCGTATAGACATCGACAGCCAGTTTTGGATCCTGCCGCAAGCGTTCCAGATCGCCGAAGGATACATCGGTTGCGTAGTCTGCCTCACCCGTTTCCACCGCGATCGTCGCTGATGCAGAGTCTGCAACGAAACGCGCGATGAAGCCATCCAGATGCGGCAAGCCAGCCTGCCAGTAGTTCGGGTTTCGTTTGAGTTTCACATAGCTGCCGCGCTTCCACTCTTCAAAGATGAATGGCCCGGTGCCGATTGGCGCGTTTCCATTCGGGCTTTCGCTGAAATTGTCCGAGGGATAGGCATGCGCGGGCAAGATCGGCGTTTCACCGCCGACGAGCGCCCGCAACAAATAGGGTGCGGGTTCGGAAAGAACCACGATGGCGGTCAGCGGATCGGGCGTTTCGACGTCGGCAATGTTGGCAAAGGTGATCCGCCCGCGTGGCCCTACTTTCTTGAAGGCCAGCAGCGAAAACTTCACATCCGCAGACGTTAAGTCTTTGCCGTCGTGCCATTTCACGCCTTGGCGTAGCTTGAAGGTGTAGCGCAGACCATCGCTTGCCACATCCCAGCTTTCGGCCAGAACGGGATGCGGCTTGAACTCGCTGTCGAACCGCACCAGCCCTTCGAGGATCTTCGTGGAAATGGCGCGCGTGCGCGTATTGCTATCCGACAATGGCACGAGGGTCGTGGGCTCGCCCAACCCGGCAAAGGTTACGATGCCGCCCTTGCTGGGTGTCTGTGTAGCGGCAAATGATATCGACGGCAGAAGTGCTGCCCCGCCGAACGCTGCCCCCCAAAGCAATGTCTTACGCCTTGTCAAATCCATGATTGTTTCCTTTTCGTTTTGGTTATGAAATGGGGTGCTGCATCAAGCCGGTTTCAAACGGCTTTCCACCAGGCGCGCAAACAGCGTTGCGCCCACCGGAAGGATTGCGTCATCGACGATGAAGCCGGGATTGTGGGCTGGTACGGTGCCGGAATGGCCGAGCGTGAAAAATGCGCCGGGCGCGTGTTTCAACAGATCGGCAAAGTCCTCGCTGCCCATGAAGCGGCTGGGTTCCTTGGACACGCGAGCCTCGCCCAAGACCTGACGCGCAACGTCGGCAACGATGTCGACGGATGCGTCGTCATTGGTCAGAACCGAGAAGATATCGCGAATATCGACCTCTGCCGAAAGACCATGGGCCTGCGCGATATGCTCCGAAATCGTGCGGATGCGCGACCGGATGGTTTCGCGCACCGTATCCGAAAAGGCCCGTACCGTCCCGGCAATCAAAGCGGTTTCAGGGATGACATTATAGGCGGACCCGGCTTCAATACGCGTGATGGACAAGACTGCCGGTTCTGTGGGCGACACATTGCGGCTGACAATCGTCTGCAAGGCACCGATCAGCTCGCCGATCGCTGGCACGGGGTCATGCGCCACATCCGGATGAGCCGCATGCGCGCCCTTGCCTTTAAATCGAATATCGAAGAAATCCGCCCCTGCCAGGATCGTTCCCGGCGATACCTTGAGGTGATTGGGCGCGGCGTGTGACGAATTGTGCAGCCCGTAAATCTCATCCACCGGAAAGTCCCTGAACAGGCCGTCCGCGATCATTGCGCGCGCGCCGCCCAACCCTTCCTCGGCAGGCTGGAAAATGAAAACCACCGAGCCCGCGAAATCCCGCGTTTCGGCAAGATAACGCGCAGTTCCCAACAGGATCGTGGTGTGAACATCGTGTCCGCAACCATGGAACTTGCCGGGATAAACCGAAGCGTAAGGCAAACCGGTTTCTTCCGGCATCGGCAGAGCATCCATATCTGCGCGCAGACCGATGACACGGTTGCCTGCATGTTTGCCGCGAAGCACGCCGATGATGCCGGTCTTGCCGTATCCGCGGTGAACCTCGATACCCCACGACGCCAGCTTTTCAGCGACGATGCCGGATGTCCGCACCTCCTCAAAGCCGATTTCCGGGTGCTGGTGCAGATCGTGCCGGATATCCACCAGTTCCGGTACATAGGTAGCGATCAGGTCGATAATCTGAGGCGCGGGTGTTTTTACGGGATCGACGGCAATATTCACGGCTAGTCCTCATTGCAGTTGGAAAGAAATCGCGCCGCCAAGGTCATGGCGATGCAGGGCAGAAAGAGCGGTAAGAAGCATCAAAGCCTCAACCCAGCCTCCTTCATCAGCGGCAGGATACGGTCGCCGAAATATTCGAGATCCTCTCGGAAATCGTAGAAGTTGAGTTGAACACCATCGATGCCGACAGCTTTAAGCGCCACCAATTGCTCGACCACCTGTTCCGGTGAGCCGATGATCTCGATATTGCCGCCGAGATTGCGCCCCTGCTTGTGGCGCGGGTCGCCGCGTCCGCGCCAGGCATGGGCATCGCTCTCATAATTGGTGGCCGCGAAAGCGCGCGTGCCGCCCGGCTGCGGCTTACCCGCCTCTATGGCATCCGCATAGGCGATTGCCTCGGCTTCCGTATCGCAGCTGACGATGATGGGATTGATGATTGTTTTCACCTGCCGGCCATAGGCCTTTGCCCGGTTTTTGATGGTCGCGACGTGGTCGGGAAGCGTTTCCAATGCGCTATCGATATGCGCGCCGCCGGGCGATGTGACGAACACCAGATCGGAATGGCGTGCGGCAAAGTCGATGCCAGCCGGGGAGCCAGTGGCTGTCACCAGATTCGGGCGGCCAAAGGCAGGTTTCGGCGTGATCCAGCCATTGCTGATTGCCCATGGATTAAGCTTTCCCTCATGGGAGAAATTCTCGGTTTCACCCCACAGCCTGTGCAGCACGTCGAAAAGCTCACTTGCCATGTCATAGCGCTTGTCGTGCTCGATGCGCTGCCAGCCGAACATTTCATGCTCGATGGCGCGGTGACCGGTAACGATGTTGATGCCCCACCGACCCTCGGCGATATGATCGAGCGTTGCGCCATATTTGGCCAAATGCAGCGGGTGGAGCGGGCCGTAAAGCACATGAATTGTCGAAATCAGCAGGATACTTTTCGTCACCGCCGCCATCGCGCCGAGTGCAACAAAGCTGTCGAGCGAGGAATCCCCGTCATAACCACCTTTCGGCAGCCATTGCGTGCGGCTGAAGGCAAGCTCGAACCCCAGTTCCTCCGCCCGTTTTACCAGTTCGACATTATAGTCGAAGGTCCAACTGTTGCTGGTCGGCAGGCTTGAGAAATTGATGTCCTGAAGGTTGAGGAACAGTCCCAGCATCAAGGGCTGTCGTGCAGCACGGCTGAGCGGGCTTTCCGCGAAGTCGAACGGCCCTTTGAGCTCCAGCTCTCCGGTTATCGGCGCAGTCAGTGCCATGTTTTTTCTCCCTTCGGGTCGTTCTTTTGCGTTTCGGCAGACACCAGATGGCGGCGCAAAAATTCCTCCAACCTGCGTGGTGGATTGCCGGTGATGCGCGAAACCGTCTGCGTCACCGGTGCGGCTAGTCCTTCCCCGATCAGCGCGACGAACTCGCCAATGGCACGCCTTTCGAATGCATCGGTATGCGTTGGCAGAGCTGCGGATGATGTGGCAGATACGCCAAGGGGACGCTGTAATATGCGCGCCGCGATACGCGCGATGTCGTGTACCGTCAGCGCCTCTGCCCCCGTCAAAATCAGAGGGTCGGATGAGACCGTGTCATCGAGCAGGGCATGAACTGCGACATCGGCGATGTCCTGCGCATCGATGTAGGACACGGCGGCGTGTCCATACCTGCTCGGCAAATCCTCACCCTTGCCGGCAGCCACGACGACCGGGGCAAGCGCCACCTGCATCCAGGCGTTCGGCCTCACAATGGCATGTGCAATGCCACTAGCGGCCAGATGCGCCTCTACCGCTGCATGGGCGGCACCGGATGTGGAGCGGTCGGGGTTTCTCAAGGTCCAGTCAGAACCAGATATCTTGACGATGCGTGCAACACCCGCATCTTTTGCGGCATCGATGGCGGCAGTCTGGTGAACGATGAGCGTCTCGCTGATCGGTGAAAGAAGGAAAAGTTTTTGAGCACCTCGTGCCGCGTCTTTCACCGTTGCCGGGTCAGCGAAATCTCCTTGCGCGACCTCAACCTTGTCGCCCCAGAGACCTATTGCCTCCTGCGGACGCCGGGTCAGCACCCGCACCGTTTTGCCCGCATCCAGAAGCCGTGGCACGACAAGCTTTCCCAGCCTGCCTGTCGCGCCCGTGACCAGAATATCTACCGCCATTGTTCCCGCCCTCACGTGCCAACGGACTGGCGCGAGGCGGCCAGCGGGCGCGGATCGAGCCAGTCGTGAACGTTGAAATCCGTAGGAATGAACTTCCATTCCAACAGAAAGTCCTTGAAGTGGCTGATGGCATCCACTTCTGCAGGATCGAGATCAAGCACCAGTTGGCGATGCACCTGTGGGCCGTTGGCGGCCAGAACGGCATCCTCGCTCACCCCGATTTCACGCGCGATGAAACGCACCGCATCATTAGGGTTCTCAGTTGCCCAATGGGAGACCCGCCGCACAATCGATACTAGTTCGGTTACGAGATCCGGCCGCTCGTCCGCAAAGGTCGCATCGACAGTCAAAGGCCGTGGCGTACCATTATTGATGCGGATTTTCGGGTCTGGATGAAATCCTGTTGAGACGATGACATACGCCCCAATTAGGTTGGCAACCGTTACGCCCTCGGCACCCTTGACGAAGAAGGCATCGATTTCGCCACGGTGCAACGCCGCGATTTCTTCGCCATAGGGAAACCGGCGCTTGAGACCATGAAGCCTTTGGTTGGCGGGATCGAGCAGAACAGGCTCGGAGGCTGCAATATCCACCAGTTCGACATCGTTTGTAGAAAGGCCGGAAATCACAAGAGCCGAGACAATGCCCTTGAGCGATGTGGCGCGCTGAAAATCGATGATCTCATTCGGTCGTTTCGGCAGGCCTATTCGTCGGCCTGTCAAATCTTTGCCATTGCTTATGCCGCTTTCCGGCAAGGCGATAACCGCCTGAAACTCATCCGTTCGCGTCAGACCGATCAACCGGGTCTGGCGACCTTTCGACCGCGTCCAGATGGGTGGAATATTGCCCCCTTGGCGAAAGGACCAGTCCAGCCGATGATCGAAGTGGCTCTGGCGAATGGCTGGATCAGCCGCATCGCGAATGGATTTCACCTCAATCCCATGCGCCGCAAAGCCTTCGTCGATCCAGCCGAGTTGCGCAGCAATCGACAATGGTGTGGGCGCTGGACAGCGTGCATACCATACGGATTGCGGTTGGGTAACCTTGCGAAGGGCTGCGTCAGCCATGGTTCTCATCCTTACATACGACCTATGTCCGGTACGCTATAAGGATAATTATTTATTCTATAGATATAC
>NZ_FMUD01000075.1:0-4718 GCF_900100825.1 Agrobacterium sp. DSM 25558
CTGTCAATCGGCTTGGTAACGGGACCCCCTATCGGCTCCCAAGAGGGACCCCTGCCTCTGGTTGCATAGGGTCAGCGCGCGTAGGCCTGGAGCTTTCAATCTAGCGCAGGGCCTGCGGGCGCGGATTGTTTGTCTTTTCGGCTTTAGCTTTGAGAGCGGTTCTTAAAGCGCCATGATTCATTTCCGGTTTCGACGATCTCGCAGTGGTGTGTGAGCCTGTCGAGCAGAGCGGCGGTCATCTTTGCGTCGCCAAACACGGCAGGCCACTCGCCGAAGGCCAGGTTGGTGGTGACTATGATCGATGTTCGCTCGTAGAGCCTGCTGATCAAATGGAAGAGAAGCTGGCCGCCGGCTTGAGCGAATGGGAGATAGCCCAGTTCGTCCATGATGACGAAGTCGAGCCTGGTGATGAAGTCGGCAAGCCGCCCCTGTTTGCCATTGCGTGCTTCTGTCTCAAGCCGGTTGACGAGATCGACGACATTGAAGAACCGGCCTCGTGCTCCGTTGCGGATCAGCGCACGGGCAAGCGCGATGGACAGGTGGGACTTTCCCGTGCCGGTCCCACCGACCAGTACAATGTTGTGCTGCTCCGCGAGGAATTCTCCGGTTGCGAGCTGGCGTACCAGCCCTTCATTAACGGGCGTATTGATGAAGTCGAAGTCGTTGATATCCTTGGCCAGTGGCAATTTGGCGAGGGTGATCTGGTATTTGATCGACCGTGCTTGCTTCTCGGCAATCTCCGACTGCAACAGGTCTCCGACGATACGGGGCGGTTCGTGCTGGCGCTTGATGCCGGAGGCCATTGTCTCGTCGTAGGCGCTGCGCATGCCGAACAGCTTCAGCGTACCCATCATGTCGAGGATTTGAGATCGTTCCATATCAGCTTGCCCTCCTGAGGCTGTCGTAACGTGCGCAATCGGCCAAAGGCTCATGGGTCAGGCGAAGCGCATCGGGAATTGAAAGGATGGCGGCCGGCTGCGGATCACGCTTGCGGGCCAGAATGTTGATAATGACGGCAGATGAGAACACCCCCTGATCGAGCGCCTCCTGGCAGGCCGCTTCGACGGTGGGGAGCCCGTCGAGTTCGACACATTCCAGGATTGACACCATTTGTCGGTCGCCATCATGCATCGCCTTCAACCGGCGCGGCCTTGAACCATAGGTGGCGGTCATTATCAGCGCCGAAACCCGACCAAGCATGACGTTTGGCGTAACCGCCTGACGCAGTGTCATCGTCGTGATGGTCCAAAGGATTGGCCCGACGCCGAACACGAAGAAACTGACACATACTAGCCAGAATGAAGGAAACCACAGCGTCAACAACATGAGGAAAGCCCCACAAAGTCCTCCGAGCGGCCCCAGAACAATCATGGTTCCAACCGAAAAGCGCCGGGCGAGGATTGGCACGATCATGGCTCCTGCAATCATGCCGAGACCATCAACTCCCAACGCAATGCCGACCTGGGTTGCACTCATGCCGAGGTTTTGGACGGCGTAGGCAACAAAGACTGCCATCAGAATCACCCACGCGGTATTAAAGAAAATCGCAGTGAACAGGATCGGAAGCAGGAATTTATGATGCGCAACGAATGTTGCTCCCTCCTTCAGGTCTTGTAGCGGGTTGCTCGAAGGGCGTGATGTCACATTGTCTTTTGGAATGCTTGCTAGGTACAGCGCGGCAAGAATGGAAAGCACGGTTGCAAGCACATAGGCAGTAGAAGCGCCAGTCCAACCGACCAACGCACCGCCGAGAGCAGGGCCGGCGGCAAAAGCGGCGCTGCGCACCAATTCAAGCCAGCGGTTCGCATCGCTAAGTCGTGCACGGGGTACGATTGAGGGAATAATCGCAGGAGCGGCCACGCTGTAACAAACCGTACCGACGGCCCCGATGAAGCCGAGGACCGCGAGTAACGGCAGATTCAGCAGCCCAAATGCCAAAAGCAGCACAATAACGATAAGGGAAAAACTCCGCAGGACCTCCGATCCCACCATCAATGTTTTGCGCGAGGCCCGATCCACGGCAAGTCCGGCCGGAATGGAAAGCAGCAAAAACGGAAGGGATTGCGCCATTTGCAGCCAGCCCGTTTCAACCGGCCCCGCACCAAGCAACAAAACCGCCGCCAATGGAGCCGCTGCCAATGCTATCTGCTCGGAAAACTGTGCGAAGAGATTCGACCAGCCTATGCGTTTGAATGCGGAGGGTAGTGGAGCAGATGGGATGGAATTCAACATCGGTTGTCCTCTTGTTCAATACATGAGGACAGATGGCCTGATCTACAGACCCACAGGCCACCCGTTTCTTGCGACCAAATTTTCTTTGTCGCGAAACTCCCGATTTTTGTTTCGGTTTTGCGCCTGATATTTGCGACGTTGCAGAACGAGCATTTCTGCGACAAAACCTTCGGACTTTTTATCACATTATTCCGGATAGGGGCACAGTGAGCATGATCATCGTCGTCGAGGGCATCAGTGCGGCCGGGAAAACAACTTGGTGCCGCCAACGCGCTGGCGAATATTTGATCAAGGAAAGCTACCCTGAGAATCGCCCGGACCGGCTTGCTGATCCCAGTGAAGCGGCCCGCCTTTGGACGGAGTGGAATGCAAAACGATGGTCCGACGCTGTTGCAATGGAGCGTGCCAAAGGGTTTGCTGTTTGCGACACCGATCCGCTGAAACTGCATTTCTCCTGGGCTCTGTGGCAGGTCGGTGAGGCACCCGAGGGCGAGTGGCTTGCCCTGTTGGCGTTTACCCGGGAGGCTATCCGCAATCGCCGGCTGGGTTTTGCCGATCGCTACCTGTTCAAGAGGATCGATTCTCAGGTCGCCCAACAGCAACGGGATCGTGATAATGCCAGGCAGCGGCCGAATTTCGGGCTGCATCTTCGCCTGCACACTTCGCTGGTGCGATGGTATGAGACAATCGCAAAGGTGATGCCTGAGAGGCTGGTGTGGGAACTGCCGCAAACGCTTCCTTTGATCGAGGCGAGGGCAAGTCCCCATCGCTATGATCTGGCGTTGTTTGACAGGTTCGTTGGTCTGCTGCCCCGGGCCGAGCAGAGGCGGTAGGCCATCTGCACACCGGAGGTATTGCCGGTCCGTCTATATATGATAATGTCCTTTATCATATGTAGATTAAAAGCTTAGGGCCTGTTGACAAAGTGGATTTTAAAATCAGGAGAAGCGCGTCTCAAGCCTGCGTTTTAGGAGGCTATGTTGGCGCGTCGCGATCTATTGAATACCCGAGGTGATGGATTTACCGAGACGGGCATTCCGAATTTTGACATTGTCCGGCAAATTTGTTTCTTCATGTCGAACATTTCAAGTTTTTCTACCAAGAGATAGATGATGTCCCGACATCGTATTATTAGTTGCGCCACTGTTATCTGCCTCACGAGCCTGTTGACAGGTTGTGACATGCTCGGGTTCCATTCGTGGCAATCGTCCGCAGCCCGTTAAGCGTCCTTACAGCACCGCGGATGGCTTCAGGAATCAAATCCGCGCGGAAAACGAGGCTATCCAAGCATCTCGAGAAACACGGGAAATTCCGAGAGCAAGCTTTCCGACATTGGTGACCTTCACAAACCCAACGGATCCCTCGACGGCGGTGGAGGTAGAACCAGAAAATCTCGAAGCCGTTTTCGGCAAAGGCTACCGGCTCGTGTCTGTTCGACTAGGGATCACGACTGAGCCGCTAACGACCGGTTCGGTTGAACAGGCGCTCGGGCACGAATTTTTTAAGATATGGCGCGCTCAATTTGATCGCCTTTTCAAAGAGATCGGACCTTTTGGTCGGTTCCCGTTCGCATTCAAGCTTCTCAAAGAAGATTTCATCACCGGAGGATAAGTGTCTTTTTCCATAGAGTTAAGCCCTGTCGACAAAGTATGGCAGCCAGATCTTTGCGGCGGCCAGAGCGAGGAATGCGGAAAAGGATTTTCGGGTCTTGTCGTATCGGGTCGCAACGCGACGGAACTGCTTGAGGCGGTTGAACATCCGCTCGATACGGTTTCGATCCTTGTATGCCCGGAAGTCGCAGGCAGGCGGGTTCTTCCGGTTTGCTTTTGGGGGAATGACCGGCCTGATCCCGTGGATCAGGAGTTCTTCACGTAGGAAATCACCGTCGTAGCCCTTGTCAGCAAGGAACAGCCTCGGCTTGCAGACCGGTATTGCCAGTAGATCCGGAACGGCGTTGTAGTCTGAAGCCTCGCCACCCGTCAGGACGAAGCCAAGAGGGCGTCCCTGACCGTCTGCACGGGCGTGGATTTTCGTCGTAAAGCCGCCGCGTGATCGACCAAAAGCCTCCTGATAAGCCCCCCTTTAGCGCCCGCAGCCTGAGAATGGCCGCGAACCGTGGTGCTGTCGATCATATGCTGCCAGTCATCCGTCAGCCCCAGTTCGACGAGGGTCTCAAGCAGAGCGTCCCAAACGCCTTGTTCGGCCCAACGGCGGAAACGCACATACACCGAATTCCACTTTCCGTAGCGCTCATGCATGTCGCGCCAGGGGCAACCTACCCGAAGAACATGCAGCATGCCGTTCAGATATCGTCGATTATCGTGAGAAGGCCGAGACTTCCTCCCACGCTCGGTGGGCAACAGCCCCTCGATGATCCGCCATTCCATATCCGTCAGGTCGCCGCGAGCCAAAACTGCCTCCTAAAAGGCAGTCTTGAATCATACTTCAGATAATTTGGGAATCCACTTTGTCAACAGGACCTAGTA
>NZ_FMUD01000088.1:0-1095 GCF_900100825.1 Agrobacterium sp. DSM 25558
TCCCTATCTGCCGTGGTCCCTATCTGCCGTGGGTGTAGGAATATTGACAGGATCTGTCCCTAGTACGAGAGGACCGGGATGGACGTATCTCTGGTGGATCTGTTGTCCTGCCAAGGGCATAGCAGAGTAGCTATATACGGAATGGATAACCGCTGAAGGCATCTAAGCGGGAAACCAACCTGAAAACGAGTGTTCCCTATCAGAGCCGTGGAAGACGACCACGTTGATAGGACGGGTGTGGAAGTGCAGCAATGCATGAAGCTTACCGTTACTAATAGCTCGATCGACTTCTTCGTTCCCATTGATTATGTTCATGTTTATCGAAGATAAACATCAAATGTTCTGTCCTCACGGCCAAAGGCCTGCGGACGGCGCGCGCCACGAGGCGCGACGGACTATCGTCCTGTATGGGTGCCAGGCTCGAACTTCGAGCAAGGCACTGTACGGACAAGTCACAGAAAGACGTGTAAATTAAATAGAACCCTCGGGTTCTCCAGCTTCTCGAAAACAACTTATGTTGTTGCGTTTTGCCGACCTGGTGGTTATTGCGGGGCGGCTGCACCCGTTCCCATTCCGAACACGGCCGTGAAACGCCCCAGCGCCAATGGTACTCCGTCTTAAGACGCGGGAGAGTAGGTCGCTGCCAGGTCTGCAAAACGCAACACATGATAAAACATCTTCTCAAACAAAAACAAACCTCGGCCCAGCCGATACAAAAGGGCCGCGATAAGCGGCCTTTCGTCGTTCCGGGGTGATGCATAAACGGAAACACGGTTTACGCAGTCGGTATCTTGCCAAGGTAAAATACCGGGAAAAGACGACATTTTGCCTCCGGCAAAAGTCGGGTAGAGGCGACAAATCCAAGGGGATTTGCGCCGGTAGAGGCGCAAACTCCAAGAGTTTGCTCTGGCGCGATAAATCCCCTCGGGATTTACGCTGAGTAAGACGACATTTTGCTATGCAAAAGTCGGGTAGAGACGCAAACTCCAAGAGTTTGCTGTGTCGGTATTTGCAATAGCAAATACCTGGTAACGCGGGGTGGAGCAGCCCGGTAGCTCGTCAGGCTCATAACCTGAAGGCCGCAGGTTCAAATCC
>NZ_FMUD01000077.1:0-2243 GCF_900100825.1 Agrobacterium sp. DSM 25558
GTGGTGGTTCAGGTGGCGGTGGTTCAGGTGGCGGTGGTTCAGGTGGCGGTGGCGGCTCAAGTGGCCCGGGTCCCGCGCCCGGCATTCCTCCATCTCCGCCTCGCGATCCTCTGGTTATCGATCTCAATGGGGACGGAGTTCATTTCAGCGCTCTGGAAAACTCCATCACGCAGTTTGACATCGACAACGACGGTTTCAGGGAAACTGTTAGCTGGATTAGTCCAGAAGACGGTTTCCTCGTTCGCGACCTGAACAACGATGGCGCGGTTAATGGCCTCAGCGAATTGATCGGAAGTGCGGAACAAGACGGTTTTTCAGTTCTTCGCGACCACGATAATGGCGATGGCATTATCGACCAGAACGATGAAATTTTCAGTGAACTGAAAATCTGGCGAGATCTTAATTCAGATGGGTTGAGTTCGGCGGACGAAATTCAAAGTTTGGGATATTATGGTATTAAAGAAATCCATCTTGACGCTGAACACGTGAACCGGCTGGACGGCGACGTATTGGTCTCCCACGAATCCGTGGTCCGTGATTCCCAAGGAAATACTCGCGAGGTGGTAGCGGCTTGGTTTTCGTCGAACCAACTTCTCAGCCGCTATGAAATCCCTGAAGATGTTGTGGTAACGGGTAATGCGACGCTCATTCCGCTTCTGTTTGGTTATGGCAACATTCCGGATTTGCAGGTCGCAGCGGCTCAGGATTCTGCCACTCTAACCCTTGCAATTGATCTTGTTAGGAATGCTTGGAACCTCAGTGCTGAAGAACTCAGAACGCAGTTTAAGACATTGCTGTTTCAATGGGCAGGCGTTGACGAGATCGATGCAGGCGCACGTGGACCCAATATTGATGCTCGCGAGCTGGCGGTTCTGGAAAAAGTCTACGACCAGAATCTTGCGGGGTTGACGCCATCGGCGAGCGACGCTTCGTTCTTCCATCAAACGTTTGATGTCATACTTGATGGGTGGCTCGTGCGTTTTCTCGCCCAAGCTGGCGGAGCGCGGATCGCCTTGGCGACTGATCCTGTCGAAGAGTTCAACAATATCACGGTTGAAGACGTGATATTCGCCTCGATCGAACTGGATCTGGTGAATGATACGATCTCGATCAACTATGAAGAGATTCTCAGTCTTTTAAGCAGGATGGTGCTCGCTGAACTGCCGTCAGGACTAGTACGAGTTGCTGATGTCATTTCGCTTTTAGACGGATTGAGGGGTGCGAGCGAGAACGGAGAATTTACCGAAGTAATTACTGGTCTTGCCGAAGGACTGAGTGATCTGCGTGCGAAAACGATTTTGGTTGGCTTATTTCAAGGTGCCATCGCCATCGAGGGTACAGCAGGCGATGATCAGGTTCTCGGTGATGGCGTTGCTAACGTCATTGAGACGGGGACGGGGGACGATACCATCAATGCCGGTGGAGGTAGCGATGTAATCGTCGGCGGCACTGGCAACGAGGTCATCAACGGCGGCGAGGGCAGCGACACGTACGTCTACGCCCGTGGCGATGGCAACGACACCATCACCGAAGCACGCTCTTACAACAGTGAGGTCGACAAGCTTGTCCTCACCGACATCAACCCTTCCGATGCAACACTGGTGCGCAGTGGCAACGATCTGACCATTGCGATTGCAGAGAGTGCTCCCGGGGCTGGTGATGCGGGTTCGGTCCTGATCAAGGCAACGCTGAACGACGATTACGGCAGTGGCATTGAACAGGTAGTTTTTGCCGATGGAACGACGTGGACCAAAGCCCAGATCAGGGTCATGTTGCTCGCACAGGCATCGACCGATGGCGACGATACGATCGTCGGCTTTGACGTCAGCGATACGATCAATGGCGGTCTCGGTAACGACACGATCAATGGTGGCGAAGGTAACGACGTCATCACCGGCGGCACTGGCAACGACGTCATCAACGGCGGCGAGGGCAGCGACACGTACGTCTATGCCCGTGGTGACGGCAACGACACCATCACCGAAAGCACCTGGGGCGGCACTAACGACCAACTTGTCTTCACCGACATCAATCCAGCTGACGTCACCGTGAGCTTCACGGGAATTGATCTGCTGGTTACGATTGCCGAGAGTACCCCCGGAGCCGGTGATGCAGGTTCGATCCTGATCAAGAGCACGCTCGGAACACCGTATGAGCAAGGTCTCGAGCGGATTGCCTTTGCCGATGGCACGACATGGGATGCAGCGCAGATCCGGACCAAAGCCATTGCCTCGGCCCAGACC
>NZ_FMUD01000078.1:0-2077 GCF_900100825.1 Agrobacterium sp. DSM 25558
ATTTAGGAACTCATTTGAAATTGGTCTGATATTTTTACTTTATAATGCTTATTTTCGATGTGACAAAGGGTTTTTATTTCTGACTTTACTAAAAACTCTAGTATATCGTTGTTTATGTAGGTGTTGATATTTTGAGTGATATTTCGCAGCTCTTGTATAGTTGATACAGTCGCGCTGTGAAACGAAGAAAAAACGGAACTTATCTCATTGTAGAAAAGGGCCTTCGTTTCTTCAAATTCGCTTTTTGTGATTTCTATAGACGAGTCGTTTTTTAGTCTCGAAAAATATGTATCGATCGATTCGCTTATATATTGAAATTTATCCATAGAATTTCGAGATGCTGCCGCCTCTATAGAGTAATTGACTATCTTTCTGCATGAATATCTGAATCCGAAAGAATTATTTTTCATTTTTGGCGAGGCAAAATTTTCTCGAATAATTTGTTTTATAGATGAGGATATAGGAGCTCCCATTAGCCATTTTGATGGGAGTTGCTGAGAGGTAGCAGATAAAATTCGATAGCATTCTTTTGCTGACTCAAGGATCAATGCTTCGTCGTTAATAAACGTTGCAATCTCAAGTTTAGCGAAGTCATTTGATATCAATGATTCATTATTGGATAAGATAATTCTTAGTCTTGATTTTAATTTGTTTAAATCTCCCACTGCGACCGAGTTTTCAATATATTCATATGAGTAGATAGCTGGACTCCCAATCTTAGGAGGCCGAACTTTAATTTCATTTGTAATAAATAGCCTGTCTTTTTCATAATCTTGGATTTCAACATATTCAGAAACATTGTTGCTATCATCGGAAATTTGCCGAAAAGTCACGTTTTCCTTTTCGAAAAAGGGCAGAACAGGCGCTGGTGTGTAGTTCAGCAGTCTGTAAAATCCAACAAAATTCATAAGTAATTTTCCTCCTTGTAAATATTTTCTACTATTTCATAGATTTTTCCAGCGATTGACTCATATGTGTGCTTATGAATTGTATTGTACGTCTTTATAATTTTAGGATTTATATATTCTAGGGCTTCCTGAATTCCTTTATCGCCAAGAAATGATACCGGTAATACGCATCCCACTAGGGCGTCTTTCAGGTCAACATCAGAGTAAAAATGTAGTTCAACCGCAGATGCTCTCTCGTCTGCTCTTAATCTCGATCCATCTTCCGGATGAGACGGCGCTCTGGAAAGTTCTAAGTAACCCTCAACTTCAAAGTTTAGAGGTGGTACATCGATATTTTTGCGAGATCCGCCGTGAAAATACTCTTCGTTGGAACGATAGAATTTCTGAACTAATTGGGTGACAGACGATAGCGATGGAGGTAGCGCAAAATCCGCGACTTGGGATTTGGGATGGAAAAACGCACTGTACATTTGATTTTGAAACGCCCCTGTATCAAATGGGTATACTGCTTTAATATTATTAGAAATTATTTCTGGTCGGAAAATAAATTCGCAAGGTAAGTGACAAGAAAGGAAATTACTTCCTGCGTGTTTGGTACGGTAAGCTGGTTTGCCGTAGAACATGTAAAGGATATCGCGGCCAAAAATTTTACATGGTGTCGCTTTCAGCGCTTTTGGCGTTAAAATATCTTCAATGTTATAGCCGTCTGATATGTGGACTAAAGGCAGATGATTATAAGTTAGCGTCTCGTCTTTAAGAAAATCGGCAAATTTGTTCCTTGGCTCTCTCATTTCATCCATTATGGTTTGCTGCCCTTTCACTATTATTAGCAAGTTACACAGGACCGTTGGAGCAATCAAGGGTAGTATATTAGGGCCTGTTGACAAAGTGGATTTTAAAATCAGGAGAAGCGCGTCTCAAGCCTGCGTTTTAGGAGGCTATGTTGGCGCGTCGCGATCTATTGAATACCCGAGGTGATGGATTTACCGAGACGGGCATTCCGAATTTTGACATTGTCCGGCAAATTTGTTTCTTCATGTCGAACATTTCAAGTTTTTCTACCAAGAGATAGATGATGTCCCGACATCGTATTATTAGTTGCGCCACTGTTATCTGCCTCACGAGCCTGTTGACAGGTTGTGACATGCTCGGGTTCCATTCGTGGCAAT
>NZ_FMUD01000081.1:0-1962 GCF_900100825.1 Agrobacterium sp. DSM 25558
CTGGCAACCTGCCTGATCAGTCATGTGCGCGATGGCGGCACGATTGCAAGCATCGTTCCGGTGCCGGAAGCCGCCAAAAACGGAGAGCGTGTCACCATTCATGAACTCTTCCACCGCACCGATGCAGTGACGCTCGACGCCGTGCTTGATGCTGCCCTGCGCGGTCTGTTGATTATCCCGATTTCCCATATCTTTCCTCTTGAGGAGATTGGTCTGGCGCAAAATACCGTAGCAGCGGGAGCACCGGGCAAAGTCGTGCTCAAGCACTGAGGGATCAAGACAGCGCCTGCCTGTCAACGACTTGTAAGGCTATCGCGCCGTTCCTGATATTTTCCACGACCGGATTGCAGGTGGCGGCGCGTTCCGCCCGCTCGACGCTTTCACATATGTCGCTACAGTGAAACGAGGAGCCTGTAAATTTCGCGTAGCAAGGACTTGCCGCTTAAAAGATCTGTCTTCATCAGAAGACTGGGGCATATGGTCGGCCCTTGTCAATGGTTCAGATAACTCACTGGATCACTGCAGGTCCGGGTTGCAATAGCGGCCCCTTCTGCCATCGGGTTCGGTTCCTGAGCGATCCATTTTGTTCGTGTCGATATTGGTGCCTTTTGTCGCCCACGTTTACATGCTCCGCATGGATTGGATCCGCACGATCGACATCGGGCTTTTCAAAGGCGTGACCATCTATCTGTAGCGGTACAATCGAGCAGCTTCGCCGCCCCTTCGAGCACTTCCAGAATGGTCTGACCGAGTTTTTGATTTTAGAGTAACTTGAAATGGGGTTTTCCATGCTTAGATACGCTTTATTGGTCTTGTATGAAGTATTCGGGGGCTGAGGCTGCCAAGTTCTATGGAGCGATCGCGGCGGGACCTTCCTACTTCGTCAACTCAACGCGACGTTTCCGATCAAATCTATAATTCGCTTTATCCCGAGCGGACTGGGCCTCTTTTTTCTTGCTGCGCGGCCTTTTCAAGTCCGCAGGTTTTCTGAACGGCCTGTTCATCACCTCATACAAACCGGCGACAAAACTCTTTAAATAATCATAATCTATTGCCAAGGTCTTTGCTCTCCCAATCGATTATCACGACGCCTTCGGATTTATCTCAGATGATGTTGGAGGCGGGGATGCTTCGCACTCCATGTACTGGCTGACAAGCTCCAAGGCGGCGGCAAGATCGACATCTTGCCAGAGTGTGCCGGGCTCCTGCCTTTGCACGATTTGACGGGAAGATTTAAGAACGACGGTAAACGGTCTTTTGGTTCTGGGTCGGTACATGGCTACCCTTGATGTCTTCATGAATCGGCGGCTGGTGCTTAATACTCACAGGCCTTCAAAAGAATGGCCAGCATGTCATTCAAAGCAATAATTTACGTCACCACATCATACGCAAATGTTATATTTGCGGCCTGATCGAAATTCTGCGCTATCCGGTAATATTTCAGGTCGGCCATCGCCCCTCTATCCTCCAAAGCTTGCCTGGGACTTATCTCGTAGAATTGCGCACATGAGGTTCTGGAGCGTTCAAATCGTTCCTATGGCGGTCGGCCTTCGCACAACCCGATCTAGACAGCCATCGTGTGACTACACGTACCTATCGCATTTCAGACGCTTGGCAACATCGGTATTGAGGATTTAGTTCAAGACTGAGCGGCAGTAAGCTCAGTTGCTCAGACAACAGAAAAATCGCTTGAGTAATGGACCGTCGAACTGTCCCTTTTGTGCAGCCATAAATTCTGCCGCCTGTGCGGGTGTCCAAGCCTTTTTGTAGGGGCGCTTTGACGTCAGCGCATCGTAAACATCGCAGATGGATGCAATGCGAACAGGCACACTGATCTGCTTTCCAGCCAGACCTTGTGGATATCCTCTTCCATCCGGTCTCTCATGATGATGACGACAAATGTCGAGCACAGCGTCGGGCATGTCGGTTTGGCGTGACAGGAGGTCGTAGCCGCGCTGAGGG
>NZ_FMUD01000082.1:0-1687 GCF_900100825.1 Agrobacterium sp. DSM 25558
ACCTCGCCAGGTCTATGCAAAGCTGCTGAATGCAGTAGAGAGCGGTCATATATCCTTTGCGCAGGCCACCACATTCAATCTTGACGAATATTGCGGTCTCGCTGGTTCGCACGCGGATTCTTTTGCGGCCTATATGTATCGGGAATTGTTCGACAAGGCGGACTTCGATCAGCAAAGGATCAATCTGATTGACGGAGCTGCGCAGGACGAGACTGCGGAGGCGGCGCGTTATGCACGTCTGCTTGGCGAAACCATGATAGACTTGCAATTGCTTGGTATCGGCTCGAATGGCCACATCGTCGGTGGTTGAAATTCAGAATAACTGGGGCGAGCGCAACACGAGGAAATCGATGAACGTGCGGACTTTCGCGGAAAGATATTTCCTGCTTGGGTAAACGGCATGGAGGGTGTTGCTGACGCCGATCGTCTCCGGAAACAGCAGTTCGAGACGGCCCGCTTTCAAATCTTCCGCCACCTGCCATTCCGGTAGGAAGACCATGCCCATTCCCCGTAAAGCCGCCAAGTGCAGAAGTGTCTCGTTGCTACTCAGCAGCACGTTGCGGACAGTGACTTTAAGGCGTTCGTTGTGACTGCCGAAGAAGATGCTTTCGCTGACACTGATACCATTGTAGCGAAGCATCGCATGGCCGTTCAAACCCGCAATGGTCTGCGGTCGCCCGGCATGATTGAGATAATCGGGCGATGCCATCAGGCGGAATTCTATCGTGGCGAGTGGCCGCGCAACGAGACCCGGATCGAGCCGGTCGGAAGACATTGCTCGCAGTGCAAGATCAAAGCCTTCGTCGACCATGTTGGTGATCCGGCCGCTCAGATCCATGTCCAGGCTGACATCCGGATAATGTTGGTTGTATTCAGCCAGAAGATCAACGAAGCCTGAACTGGCCGCCCATACTGGCGCACTGAATTTGAGCGTTCCGCGCGGCGCAACCGTGACATTACCGATTGACGCTTCCAGTTCGTCGAGCCCTTCAAGCATTTGCTTGGTTTGGCTGAAATACAGCGCGCCGGTTTCGGTGAGCGTGACACTCCGGCTGGTCCGATTAAGCAGCCGGCTTCCTAGGCGCTTTTCTAGGTGCATCACGTGTTTGCTCACCATTGCTGGCGATAGGTTCACACGGCCTGCTGCCCCGGTGAAGCTCTTGAACTCGGCGACCAGGCAAAAAACCCGCAGGCTCAACATCGTATCCATGATCATCAACATAGAGGAAATGATGCGTGTTGGTAAAGCTTATTGATCAGTCCAGGGAAAACAAGGACAGTTGCGGGGAAGACTGGCGGATGGAAGTGCTTGACCCGCACAACGTCCGACTGCAGCGGCGGGGCCCAGAAAGGAATGGCGACGTGACGACATCGAAATTACCTACTTATTTCCTCAGCCATGGCGGCGGCCCCTGGCCCTATATGACCGGTGGCTTTCGCAGCAATTTCGACAAACTTGAGCAGTCCTTGATCTAGATGCGGGCGGAACTTCAATACCAGCCCAAGGCTGTGCTGGTTGTCTCCGGCCATTGGGAGGAAAAAGGCTTTGCCGTCTCCTCGGGCAGCAACCCAGGCATGATTTACGACTACAGCGGCTTCCCCGACTATCTCTATCAGATCAAATATGGCGCGCCGGGCTCCCCCCAGCTCGCGCGTCATGTGATTGATCTGCTGCACTCTACCGGCA
>NZ_FMUD01000091.1:0-1079 GCF_900100825.1 Agrobacterium sp. DSM 25558
CAGAGCGACTGTCTTGGCAGTCAAGCGTTTTGCCATGGTTTATTTTCCCGGATGATGGCGTTGAGGATGGTGAGAAGCTTGCGCATGGTGGCGACAATGGCGACGATCTTGGGCTTGCCGGATGCCACGAGGCGATCGCGGAAGGCTTTGAGGAACGGATTGTGACGGGACGCAACCAGTGCCGCCATGAACAGGACAGCCCGCACCTTCGAGCGCCCGCCACCGATAAAGCTCTTGCCTTTCCACTTGCCCGATTGCCGCGTCCATGGTGCCAGTCCCGCAAGCGATGCGATCTGGCGTCTGTCGAGGCTGCCAAGCTCCGGCATTTCGGCCAGAAGGGTGCGCGCCGTGGCCCGCCCCACACCTGGAACCGAGGTCAGCAATGCCTCGCGCACACGCCACAAGGGTGACTTGCGGATATGGTCATCCAGGTCTTTATCGATGCTCTCCATCTCGCGGCGTAGCGCATCCAGCAGCCGTCTGATGCTCTTATGCGTCGTCTTCTCCAACGCCATCCGCAACCGGTTCTCTTCAGCCACGATCATCTGTACGATCTGTCGCCTGCGGTCGACAAGGGCCGATAAAGCCTGGGTTTGCGCATCGCGCAGCGGTCGGATTTGCGGTTTCGTCGCCGTGACGAAGGCGGCAATCAGGGCCGCATCGATCGCATCGGTCTTGGCACGCCGACCGATGGCGTTGGCATAGGCCCGCACCTGCGCCGGGTTGACGACGATCACGCAGATGTCGCAGGCCGATAGCTTTGCCACAGCCAGCGTTTCGAAACCACCCGTTGCTTCCAGCGCCACGAGATCGGCTTTCTCCGCCTTAAGGCGACGCGCAAGTTCTTCGATGCCATCATGGTCGTTCCCGACACAAAAGCTTGCACCAGAGGGTGAAACCGCAACGTCGAGACGCTCCTTCGACACGTCGATACCAACGATAATATCCATCTTATCCCATCCTTGCCTAATCGGGCTTTGCACGCGCAAGCGGCCCTGGCGACTGTTCGGGTTCGATGGAACGGCGGATGCACAACCGGGCTCTGCCACGGGCTTGGTGTCCCTAAGGGGCTTCGGTCT
>NZ_FMUD01000061.1:0-14912 GCF_900100825.1 Agrobacterium sp. DSM 25558
AGCTTGTCGAGATTATTCGCGAGATAGGCGCCAAACGCCGCGGCTTGGTCCGAATTTTTGGGAGACTTAAGAGCGATAGTCACGCGATTCTTGTCGCCTTTGATAGATGCTCGAACCAAGCTTCTTTCGCTTTCCCACGTTTGGACCGGCGATTTATCAGCTGAGTTTACTGCGGTAAACTTTTCTCTCGAGACCAAACGCTCCAACATCTCGAAACGAGCATCGGGCGTAGAAGTGACAAAATCGGGTTCGCGAAGAATAGACCGTACCTTGTCGGCCATAGTGTCTTCTGACACCGCCCCACCAAGAGAATACCAACGATCGCGGCCTGGTGCCCTCGCCGCCTTCACCGTATCGAGAACATCGGCAGGAAATCGCTCGACAGCGGACAGCATCTTCGAGATCGTTGTCTTGTCGGCTCCAAGCGCCAACATGACAGTGTCTCGTCCGAAACCGCCTGTTTCCAAATTGTGTGCGAACATCGCTTTCTCGATGAAAGACAGGTCGGATCGCTGCGAATTCTCTTGTCCTTGGGCAACGACGTGATCACGGTCTTCCAGCGCCTTGACGACGGCACGAACAGGAATTCCGATCTCGCGGGCAGCTCGAACGCGGCGGTGACCAAATACGGTCTGATAGTGTCCTTTCCTTGTGGGGTGCGGACGAACCAAGATGGGGGTGTCCTGACCTCGGGCGCGTATAGCCTCAACGAGTTCCTGAAAGTCCGCTTCGTCCATCGCAACGCGATCCGTGACGAACGAGCTATCGATCAACGCCGTATCGAGCTTGATTACAGTCTCACCCTCGGCCAGACGTCTCTCGATCTCCTTTGCGGCATCCGCACGGACTGCGAGTTCGTCAATGCTTCTGGTTACGGCACCAAGGGCGCCGATCCCTCGCGTGGTCGTGCGGAAGCTCTCTTGAGGTTTTTGCACGATACCGCCAGTGCTGGTCGGCTTGTCTTCGTTCATAATTCCAGACAAGATATTTTTACGAGCCATAGTGCGCTCCCTGCCGAAAGTTCACTGCGGTAAACTCAATGCACATCAGTTGCGGCCCCATGCTTTGTATATCAAATCCAGCACCTCGGCATTTACAGCGTCCATTGCTTCAATAGCCCGGTCATATGTTGAACGGGTGAATGCGGCACGCTCAACTTCGTAAAGTGTTTGGTTCGTCATCGCGGCGTCTGAGATCGCAACACTTCGCAACATGGGGTTCAATAGGACATGGTTTTTGAACATGGAACGCATGAACGCCACCATCTGCGTCTGTGGCCCATCTTGCGGATCGTATCGGGTGACAAGATACCGGAGCCAGTCCAGATTCATGTTACCGCCCACATTCTTAAGCGTGCTCAGAATGTCGCCCAGCATCTGCAGGAACTGGCACATAGACATTACGTCCAGCATCTGCGGGTGAACTGTAATCAGGACCGCAGTCGCTGCACAGATCGCGCTCATCGTCAGAAAGCCAAGCTGGGGAGGGCAGTCGATAATCACCACGTCGTAATCGTCTGCTACGGACGATAGAGCCTCATCGAGACGAGCGAAGAAAATCCGTCCGTAGTCCTTGCCTTTGCCTTGGGCTAGAATACGTGGGGTATCGTGCTCAAACTCCATCAGTTCAAGATTTCCAGGCACAAGATCGAGGTTGGGGAAATTGGTCTTGCGAATGATCTCGCTTAGCGGGCGCTGCTGTTCGTCATAGCGGATCGCTCCATAAAGGGTCTCGTTCTCATGCACATCGAACTCAGGCTGCAAGCCATGGATTGCGGAGAGGGAGGCCTGCGGATCAAGATCGACGGCGAGCACACGATGACCGGACAACGCGAGATACTGCGCCA
Source organism: Agrobacterium sp. DSM 25558 (assembly GCF_900100825.1). Lineage (NCBI taxonomy): Bacteria > Pseudomonadati > Pseudomonadota > Alphaproteobacteria > Hyphomicrobiales > Rhizobiaceae > Agrobacterium > Agrobacterium sp. DSM 25558. Next base: position 1,847 of record NZ_FMUD01000061.1, read on the forward strand.
AGTGTGCGGCACTTGTTGTCTTGCCGCTACCACCCTTAAAGTTTACGACCGCGATTACCTGTAGCTTCTCGCCGTTACGACGGTGAGGGACATAATGTGTTCCGGCTCTGCCGCTGTGCTCTAGGAAATGACGCATCGCTTCCATCTGCGTCGCGGTGTAAGACCGGCGACCGGAAGGGGTAACCTGGGGCTGCGGCCCTTTGCCTTCAAGGGACAGGTTCTTCAGGTAGCCACTCGTTACTCCGACAAAACGTGCGGCCTCTGCGAGCTGAAACTCGCGCAGGTCCTTCATCGCCCGTGGAGGATACATCTCCAAGCGATGCTGCTTCAATTTTTCCGACAGCTCTTGCGCCTGACCAATGATAAGTTGATCGACGTCAGAAATTGCCGTTTTATCGATATGAGCGATATTCATCGCGAAAAACCCTAAATGCGTTTTCAAGCTCACACGAGCAATGTAATCGCATTTAGACCCGATTCTACGAGTCTGGCAAGGAAAACAAAGTTAACAAGAAGTTAACAGGAACACTGTGGGTAAAGCGAGTTTACCGCAGTAAACTTTGGGCGCCTTTTACAGAGTGTATTGGCAAGCATCACGCGAGGCGAGTCCCAATAAGCGTCGTTCCTGCGCTGCATCCACTACTGTGCCAGCCGCCGAAGACCGTAACCGGTGTTCTGCCCCCACATTGCTCGCTGCCGTCTGATCTGTGATCGCCTTTCCATGGATGAAGAACAGGAGTTTCTCCATGGAGACCTCATTTGAGTTTCTCACAGCCAGGAAGCCTGTGCGTGAGGTTCATCGTCAATGGCCGGACGAGGTCAAAGCGAAGATCGTTTCGGAAAGCCTGAGGCCTGGCACGACGGTCAATGAAGTTGCGCAGCGCTATGGATTGCGGGCGAACAGTCTTTCCACCTGGCGGACGATGGCGCGGCAGGGCAAGTTGATCCTGCCCGCACCGGAGGATGCGGTAGAGTTTGCGGCGGTGATCGTCGATCCACCTGTTTCGGAACCTCCGCCTAAAGCGGTTGGTCGCACCGAGATTGTTGTCGGCCCGGTCACGATCCGTCTTGAGGAAGGTGCGTCTGTTGCCCGGATTGCTGCCATCGCGCGTGCACTGGCGGCGGCGATATGATCTTCCCCTCGAACCGCGTCCGGATCATGGTGGCGACCAAACCCGTAGACTTCCGTAAGGGGCATGATGGATTGGCGGCGCTGGTGAAGAACGAGCTGCACAAGGACCCGTTTACGGGAACGGTCTTCGTGTTTCGATCTCGCAGGGCAGATCGGCTGAAGCTGATCTACTGGGATGGTTCCGGCATCGTGCTGGCGTACAAGAGGCTGGAAGAGCATAGCTTCACCTGGCCTGGCATCAAGGACGGCCTGATGACGTTGACCCATGCCCAGTTTGAGGCCCTGTTTGCGGGCCTGGATTGGCGGCGGGTTCATGCCGTCAGGACGAGAACGCCGGAGACCATCGAATAGCTGCGGCAAGATGACTCAGGACAACAGATTCCGAAGGCAAATCGGCACAGAATTTGGTAGGTTCCAGCCATGCTGAACGCCGCCGATCTTCCCGATGATGTTGCTGCCCTGAAGGCGATGCTGATCGCAGCCCAGGCACGCGAGACGGCCAAGGACGTCGCGATAGCAAGTAAGGACGAGCATATCGCTCGCAAGGACGAGCGGATCGAACGGCTTGAGAAGCTGGTCGCAGCCTTCAAGCAGGCAGCATTTGGGCGCAAATCCGAGAAGACCGATCCTGACCAGTTCGATCTGGCATTGGAGGACCTGGAAACGGCGATGGCCGCGATCCATGCCGAGGACGAGGCGGACACTCCTGCTGGAACTAGGACGACCAAGCCACGCACGACCAATCGTGGCTCTCTTCCAAAACATCTTCCCCGAGTGGAAGAGGTGATCGAGCCAGCAAGCATGATCTGCGCCTGCGGCGGTTGCCTGCATTGCATCGGGGAGGATGTCTCCGAACGTCTCGATGTCGTACCGGCGCAATTCCGAGTCTTGGTCACCCGCCGTCCCAAATATGCCTGCCGTGCGTGCACCGACGGCGTCGTTCAGGCTCCTGCTCCAGCGCGATTAATCCAGGCAGGGTTGCCGACGGAAGCGACCGTCGCCCATGTTCTGGTCTCTAAATATGCCGACCACCTTCCGCTGTATCGGCAGGCCCAGATCATGAGCCGCCAGGGCGTCGATCTCGACCGGTCCACGCTCGCCGACTGGGTCGGTCGGGCAGCCTTTGAACTGCGGCCCGTCTTCGATGCACTGATTGCCAACCTCAAGCGCTCGACCAAGTTGTTCATGGACGAGACCCGTGCTCCGGTTCTCGATCCCGGATCGCGCAAAACCAAGACCGGGTACTTCTGGGCACTGGCGCGGGATGATCGCCCTTGGAGCGGCAGTGCTCCGCCAGGTGTCGCTTTCACCTACGCGCCCGGTCGCGGAGGCATTCATGCGGAACGGATATTGCAGGGGTTCGGAGGCATCCTGCAGGTCGACGGCTATGCCGGATACAACAGGCTGATCGTGCCAGAGTGCGCCAGATCAGGCATTTGGCCAGACATTCAGCTCGCCTATTGCTGGGCTCACGCACGGCGCAAGCTGATGGAGATCACTCGCAATGGCTCAGCACCGATTGCCGAGGAAGGAGTCAAGCGGATCGGAGCGCTGTATCGCATCGAAGCCGAGCTGCGCGGCCTTGATCCGGAGGCTCGTCTTGCTGGGCGGAGGGAACGGTCTGCACCGCTCGTCGCCGACATGCAGGTTTGGCTCACGCATAACAGAGCCCGTGTCGCTGCAAAATCCCCGCTCGGCGAAGCCTTGGCCTACATCGCCAAATACTGGGATGGTCTCCAACTATTCCTGACCGATGGCCGGGTCGAAATCGACACGGATGTTGTTGAACAGCCCCTTTCTCAGCCTTTTTGTGGTTTAGGTGGCCTATCTCTCCAGGCTTCGACCATGGCTGCGTAGGCTGCCTCCGCCTGTGCAACGAGCTCCATCTCTCGATGGCGGATTTCCTTGATCCAGTAATCGCGGGCGGGACCAGCTGGCCCATGTGCTTTGGCTGCGCCGGCACGCAGTTCAAGCTTGCGCATCTTCATGGCAACAAAGGCGGGCCGAGCCCATCTGTAGGGAGCTTCCTTGGTCAGCAACTCCCAGATCAGATTTGCGATCTTGCGCGCCGTTGCGACCGCCGCGACGTTGAGGCCTTTGCGGTCCTTAATCCGGAGAAAGAAGGCACGCAGCGGCCCCGGAACCGACGCGGCCGACCAGGCAGCTTCGATCAGCATCGTTTTGGCAATCGCATTTCCCTGTTTCGAGATGCGGCCATGGATTGCCCCGCGATCGCCGGACTGGCGCACCCGCGGGGTCAAGCCGAAGTAGCTCGCAAGCCGGTCGGGCGTCGGGAACCGGGAGATGTCGCCAATGGCGGCTATCACCGCTGTGGCAACCACAGAATTTATTCCGGCGATCGTCATCAGCTTGCGCGTGCGAGTGTCGTCGAGCGCAATTCGCGCCATGGCGCCATCCAGCTTTTCAAGCTTGCCCTTCAGCCAGTCCAGTTCATCGAGATGGCGGGCGAGGAGGTCGCGCTCTGCCCTGGGCAACGGGGCCGTCGAGAGCCAGTCCCTGCCGCCTTTTCCGAACAGATGTCCCGAGTATTTCGGCACGAGATTGGCGTGGAGAACGGCTTGGACCCGGCTCTTCACCCGTCGCACTGATCGCACGAGCGCCGCGCGCTCCGAGACGAGACGACGCAGGTTCAGGGTATCGTCATCCGCGGCCCAGACCTCTGGCAAAAAGCCGGCGGCATGAAGTTGCGCTAGAATCCTCGCGTCGACTTTGTCGGTCTTCACGCGCGCGTGGGCGATGGCCATTACCTGAAGCGGGTTCGCGATAACGACCTTGGCCACGAAAGGCGTCAGCAACCTTACGATGGCCGAGGTGTTCCCGGTCGCTTCCAGTATAACTTCGTCATCTTTTCGAAGCTTCTGTCCAAAGGCCACCACAGCGTCGTAATCCAGTTCCACCCGGAATTCTTCTGTGACCTTGCCCCGGTCAAGAACCGCGACCTGCGCAAAACTTCGATGTACATCCATTCCGATCGACCGCATTCACAATCCTCCATGTTGTTAATGGGGGAGTGCGCGGGCTGTGCGACATCTACGGATACGCGCTCGCAGCGCAGACGGGATAGTCGCAGGGGCGGCCAGATAACAACGCGAGCTCGCAGCTCAAAGTCAATTCGGCCTGCCCGCTTCTTCGCACTCCGACGCCCCTGTCCCGACACGACAATTCTAACATGACAGGATAGAATCTGCCTAGCGTTCGTGGGGCGCCGATGGCAACATGCCCGATAACAATACCGTAGAGCGGACCATCCGGCCGATTGCTCTCAATCGCAAGAATGCACTTTTTGCTGGACATGACGCGGGAGCCGAGAATTGGGCGACCATCGCCTCGCTCGTTGAGACCTGCAAACTGAATGCCATCGATCCTTTCGCCTACCTGACTGCCACGCTCACCGCCATCGTCAACGGTCACAAGCAGAGCCGGATTGATGAACTGCTGCCTTGGAGCTTTGTCCCCAATCGCAATAGCGAAGCTGCTGCTTGATATCCGAAAACGCTAATCGAGCAGGCGACGCACCATCATGACGTCATCGATCTCCCTGCCGTCATGTAGAAAGCCAGCAGGAATCCGACCGACCTCAGAGAAGCCTTCCCGCAGGTAGAAACGTATTGCAGCCGGGTTCTCCGCACTCACAGCCAGTTCCAACTGCAGAATCCCGATGTCACGGGCATAGTCTGCAACTGTCCCCAGGAGATTACGGGCAAGGCCCGTTCCACGTAGGTTCTTGCGCACATAAACCATGATAATCGTGGCACGATGAGCCATCTTGCTCGCACGTTGGCGGAGCAAACCGGTGATGCCCACAGGTTCGTCATCCCGAAACGCGACAAAAACCGGATCATGCAGACGCTTCTGCCATTCATCGACAGACAGTGAAACCCAGTCCTCATAGCTGCTTGCATAAAAGGTCGGTTCAGAGCGAAGCGCTTCCAGGCGAATGCGTCGAAATGCGTCCACTTGGTCTGCCTGAATACGCCTGATCGCTAGCGAGCTTCCGTCCATCAATGGCCTCCTGCGATATAAAGGCAAAGCCTATACGCGCGTTTCAATTCAATGCAACAAAGTAGGCCGATAACATCAGAGCGTGGCCCAGAAACAGCGCTTACCGAAGACGTTCACCATCAAAATCTTTAGGTAACGAAATCCCTCATCTCCTCATGAAACTGCCGTTTGCGAAAGAAATTCAGGTTCACCGCTCTTTGAGCAGGCCAAAAAGTCGAACTCAGAGAGGCTGCGTATAAGACGTTTCGGGGCAGGCGTTCGATTTGCCACTTGCCCTTTTGCCTTGGTTTTCTCTCGCGCTTTCGGCTGCTTGGTACAGTTGGGGAGCCCGTGAAAAATGATCAATTGCAAGCGTGTTTTATGTCCTCAACGAAAACGTATTATTTCTACGTGGCTGATTTCGATTTCTCTTCCTATCGACTGGGACGCTCTGGAAATTTAATTTTCCGATTAAGTCGCGCAAGGTCTTCTCTTGTTGCATCCATCGACTCAATAATGCCGATGTTCGTTTCAAGGGCGCGAATATCCACATTGAAATGGCATTTCTTTCGCCCTCTCATCCAACATTTTGGCGGGGCGAAATCCGATGGGCCGTATGGATCTACTTTGACGTAAACAATAAAACCACCAACACTAAACCATGCCATCCGTCGGCCTTTGAGAACGCTGACGGATGGTGTCGAGTAATAGAAAACCCCACAGGGATCATCGTATCGCGTGGCGGAGAATAAATCGCGCTCGAGAAAAACGTCGACATCCAGTGGGATTGGTGCGCCGTGAAAGCAAACGTTCTCGAAGGTCTCGCGGTATTCGTCAATATGAATTTTTGATGGGTTATCTTCTGGTACCGACATGTATTTCCAAAGTATGCCGCACGCAAATCTAATGAAATCGTCCACCTTATCCACACGGAAGGGGTGAACTCCGCAATTGATAACGAAGTCCGTTTCACTCTTGGTACCAATCTCCATTTGGCGGAGGTCTCTTAAAAGGATCAGCGCCCTTTCTTCGTAAGCACCGAGTGTCCCATCACAGCGACCACACAGCAGGTCGGGTTCGTACCGACCAGTAGTGGACGGTGCCTTGAAACCCTTTTCATTGAAAACGAGCATGTGCCTCTCATCCGCCTTTGGATGGAAGAAGATTTCTCTTACGAAAGATTCAGGGATTAGATGGGCTTTAATTGCCGGAATATCGCCACAGATCCTGCATTTCGCAACTGGAACTTTAGCTTTTCTATTCTTCATTTTACGACAATAGCTCTGGGGTCATGCTGCAATCACATTTAGCCGATCATGACGACAATTCAACAAGAATGCGCCTGCTTCACGCAGTGCACGTTTTCCTCGCTGTATCTCATCCTCTTTACCTGCCTTTAACCGCGACAGCATTGATAGCCTTGGCATCCCCAGCGTCGACCTTCAAAAAGGTCGGGACTCTACGGCCTGGCTCGGGTTCACGCCACTTCAGCTCAGCACCCGACTACGCGCAAATTTTCTCGAAAAATGCTCTTGCACTTACGGGGCTGTCCACAGATGCCCAGGGGCCGACTAGGCTCGGCACGGCACGCGCTTGTGTAATATTATGACTACCTGCCCTTGCGGGGGATGACAGCTGGGTTCTCATGCGGGGGTGCGATCGCAAAGCCATAATCTGCGAGGTCCCTAAATAATGTTTCAGAAAGTGGTTTTCCGATCGCACACACTGCAACGATGTCAACGAGACTTGATGCGCCGTGCGCGCCACCTGCTATCTTTCCTATGGCTTCCAGTGGGTCGCTGGTGGCGCCTCCCAGCTTAGATTCGCTATTCGTTAGCACGAAGCCGATTAACGTTGGGAGGTCAATTGCATCGGTGAATGTGTCGACGGACCACTGAGCCCTAGGAAGTTTATCAAAGGTTGTGCCGAACTGTTTCGCAGTGGCGTTAATCTCATCTGCAACTGATCCGTACGGTCTAAATGTAAATGCCGGCTGCTTTGATCTTTTCGGCGCAGCATCTCCCTGATGTTGTACAAAACCGTAGAATGCAGAAAGGTTGTGTAGCCCCAGATTCTGAAATTGGCGATGACCCGACCGGAAAACGTTAGCGTGGTCCGAATCTGCATTTTTCATCTGAACAACGGCGTATCGGCATGACAATCCGGCCCCGAAATCACTCACTGAGATGAGTGCAAAGTCCCCGCCCATTGCCGTCTCGACGCCCCTGCTAGCTGCGTTGAAAATATGAAAATCTAGGACTGGCTCTAGGAATCCTGAGCGTTTGAGGTAGTCCTTTCCGCGACCATTCAGCTCCCGCTCCAACGCTTGAAGGAGTGCCGTGGAATGTGCGTTTTCTGAGAGTTGTCGTTGGAGATCAGTCTGGACTAGATCCTGAGCGGCCGCAAATGCCGACCAGAAGGGAGCGAACAAGCCAAGCTTATTGAAGGAGGTTGGATCCGTTAACGTCGAACTGTAAGTCGTCCATCTCGTTTCCGTGTCCGAGTTGAAGGGTCTCAAATGAGAGGCCGCTATGCATGCATTATACATCGATTTGCGGCTCGCCGTTGCAAAGTGGCCGCGACCATTTTCTTTGGCCTGCGAGAGTTGATCTCGTGCTCTTTCCTTCAAATAAAGGATATCTTCCTCATCTATGCTCGACAAAAACACACGGTCTTTAACAGCCCCATTGATCGAAGTGAGGTCCCTCATCGAAAGCGCGCCGACGACTTGCCTAAGGAATTCGGAATTAGCCGAGTTGAATGCAGCCTTTCCGCTCAGCGATGCGCGGATTTCAGTGAGCCGTAGCGTCACATTTTCAGCCGCCAAAAGCTGAGTTTCTGTTGACTTGCGCAATGCCGCCGCCCTCGCGCGTGTATGCTCTCTTTCCTGCCATTCCACCAAGTTTAGTCTTGATTGGTTGTCGTGTTGGAGCCGCTCGATATTGGTGGGCCCGCGCGCGTTCTGGAGTCTTGTCTCTATGTCATGCAACATTCTGTCGTATCGCTGCACGTGGCCCTTTATTGAATTTATCGTACTCTCGCTGGAACCGGCCATATACTCCTTAAAGCCATCTGCCATCTTTCCCTGACGAGCGGCTTGAATACTCTGTAGTCGCCGTTCGAGATCTGCAACCTGTGCCTCTTGCATTTGTCTAGGGGAGAGAAGTTCCACAGGAGGGATTTGCTCGGCCAGTGCGGCGACCCGGAGCAGGTCTCGAAGGTTTTCCACGTATTGCGCGATGAGAGACGTCACATTTTCTGTTAACTCGACGGATGTTTTGTGGTTTGGAAGATTGGGCATCAGAATTGCTCGTGCAAATAGGGGGAGAGGGACGAATTTTTTCACGACGAAAATATCGGTTATCGGAAATCGGCGGGCCGGGGGAACTTCAGTACTAAACGCAAGCTCTTGCTATCTTTATAATGGGCTATACCCCCGTCGCTGATTTCTGCGACCGTATTTTGTCTGGTGAATAGTACGCGCAAGTTGCCGTGACGGGAAAGAAGTAGTCAGGTGCCCACTTCAAGATTCTGGTAGTAACTGCTAAGTCGTGGCTACCCCCTTTCTTAAATCCATAAAGGTCGCCATTGATCGATGATGCGCCGTCCTTTAGAGAAGCCTGGTAGCCCGTCAATGCATTTGGTTGTTGGTTTTCATATGAGTTTGAACAATTTTCCGTTTCGTTGTCATCCACTTACGCCATAGAAAATTGTTGTTGGGCAATTCACTACACCGGATCTGGTTGGTTAACGCGAAATGGAAAAACGGATTAAATCTCGCTGAAACTCAACATACCTCGTCATTTGTCGATAGGGGTGACATCCACAGCTCTGCTTTGGCCGTCCTTTGAGGTGAGTTGGTAACGGACGGGAGTGCCCGATATTACCCGTTGAATGTGCCGAGCATATATGGCCTCGTGCTATCTGCAGGCTTCTCGAAACAGTTTCATCTGGGTCACAAGCTTTGCGGAAAGGGCGTGCATATCTTCCGGCGAGAATTTCGCGAGATCGAAAGTCTTGCCTAGTGCGATCATGTCGCCGTCCGGATCGAACATCGGGACGATCGGCATGTCTTCAGCAATGATCCTACTATGAGTCATTGCTGTATCGCCAAGAGATCGCATTCCAAAAATCTTCTTCCCAATTTCAAGGAGGTAGTTTTCGGCAATGTTTACTGGACCGTTCAGATTGCCAGGCGAATACTGCTCCATCGTCAGGATGGCGTGTCTGAGGATTTCTTGGGATGCAGGCAGGCCCGCCCGTTTGAGGGATGCATCAAGCCATTCTCGCTTGTTCATGCCCTCTTCCCAGCGATCGCTGACGGACGCGATCACCTTGAATGCGAAGCCACAATCTCTGGTGTTCTTGAATCCGGCGAACAATCCCCTCCAATCCGATAGCGCCTCAGGAGGAGACAGAGCCTCAAAATTTTCGGACGTCAGGTTAAGCACAATATGTGCGAGCTCGGAGGACAGCTCGTAAGCGAGCATGACATCTGGGATCTTGCAATAATGCGCAATGAGGTGGGCGGGCGCGGTATAGAGCGTGAGATCCGGATTGTACAAAAATTTGAGGAGTTGCTGACCGTACAGCCGCTGCTCAACGGCAAACTCGTCCTTAGCCAAGGCTCCCATGAACTCTAGATTAGTCCTCATTTCGGACCAAACGGCGTTGATTTCGAGCAGTGCTCCCGCCACGATCGGCTGCCGAGCAATTTGATCGGGCGTTCTGTTGTCGAGAAACCTCGTAAACACGATTGGTCGACTCTCATCCAGTTTCCCGGCCGGGTCAAACTCGCATCCGGCCGTGAATTGAAGCCGCCAAGGCATCTTGTGATCGTGCGGTGTCGGGTTTGGATGAACTGTCCGGAAGTATCGGGAATGCATCATCCTCCGCTCGCGATCGTGTAGGTCGATGAACCGATGGAGATCGGTCTCTACCCCCGCCGAGTTAACATGGGGCAGAAGTCTGTAGCAGTCGTAGAGGCAACGGAGATGAGTTCTACCCCAAAGCGTCCCAATCAGATCAGCCCAGTGGGTTGTCTCGTGCATCATCGTGGCGAACATGTTTCGAAGGTCGGCCGTTGGCTGCTTCTTCTGTAAAGCGGCGATAAAGTCGCCCTTTTTGAAAGCATTAAGATGGATCGTTTGGGACTGCGGATCAAAATAGGCAACGGTGCCAGAGTTAGGAAAGTAGTCTCTCTTGCCCAAGCGTTTTTGAGTTTCTTGATAGTTGTACATCCGGATGTCCCTCGTCGCCGACTGACTACACTTGAGGGCTCATCCTATGAGTGATCTGACCTCGAGCGGCAAGTCAAACACTCAAACCTAGCCAAGTGGACATACGAATTTGTGAATTCCCGCTAGACTGCGACGAAGTTCGTCCCGATTTTTGCGTCGTAACACTCGTTCTTGAGCATCGTATTCCCGTTGAACGGTTTTCGAAACCTACATGAGAATACCAAACACAGGTTATCAAAGTTCTTTTCCGAGCCAAGTTTTTACCTGCCTCCGAATCTCGCGGTTGGAGATGGATGGTATCTTATCTGCGGGAAAAAATTTGTCTTTGTCTTGCGAAATCGAAAGTAGTCGTCCAGGGGAAAATTTCGCAGCAAGTTCTTCGGCTTCGACAAAGAAACAATATCCCGATTGTTCATCGCCTGTAGTGGTCAAGGCCTGCGCTAGCCAATGATATGCATATGCCAGATTACTCAGCCTGTGAGTGCTGACGTTATCTTGAAGGAGTTGAGCGGACCTTTGAAAACAGATGATCGCGTCGTCGTTACGGCCCATCATCTGTAAGCATCTGCCGATATTTCCAATGGTCGTTGGCTCATCAACAGTTAGTATGCCCTCCTTGGTTAAGAGGTGGTCCAACTCGTGGGTCTTTAGGAAAAAAGGGAGAGCCTCCTCAGGTGCTCCGCCGTCTCTCTGCGCAAGAGCTAATGCCTGTGAGCAATCATGAGTGGTGTCAACACCGGTCTGATCTTTTAGATTTACTCCTTCTTGCGCGGTATCTATCGCGTTTTGGTATTCTCCGCGGGTCCAATATTTGTGTGCTAAAATGTCAAGATACTTGATATATCGTGCCGACTTTGTCGCCATAGTTAACTTGTAACGCTCCAGCATACTGTCCGCATCGTCGCGACGCTGAAGTTGTTCTAAGCAAAAGAGTGTCGAAGCAATCACATCATCGAAGTTTTTGAATTCGGCGGAGGCATGCAACCAATCAACCGCCTCAAACAATTTACCCGCTACCCGAATAAATTCTTCCGAGTGTCCTCCCCCAATCAAAGCATCATCTGCCTTATTTAGCGTTGCAAATGCATCTTCAAAAAGCCCAGCTTCGATTTCGAGTTCTGCTTTTTGTGACCACCTTTCTAGGAGAGGAAATGGCAGGTGGACGCCGAGCATGGATTCGATGCCCCTAATTAAAACATTGTATTCATTAATTACGATTTGAATAAAGGTTTTCCTCTCTGGTCGATTGAAACTTTTACGTACAAATGCCCTTACTAGCGGATGCAAATCGTAAAGATCTGGCGCGTTTTTTTGCGCTTTAACTATAACCAAGTTGAGAGCGATTAGGGAGCGCATAGCTTTCGAAAACTTATTATAATTGAGTTGCGAGCCTGTAAACTTCTCTATCATCTCCATTGTCTCTGCACGCTTTGCTTCGGACATTACCCTGAGAACAGTTTGCTCTCTGTCAGCAAGAGTCTTCCAAAGGGAAGACAAGATGTCGGGGTTTTTAGAGCGATCTCGGCGGATGTCGTCATTGATTTTGGATAAAGTCATCCCAGGGACACGAGCGACCCTGACTGCCATCATATCAAGCCAAATTGGATGACCTGCGGTCACCTCGTGTGCAATTTGGATATCGTGCGCAACGACTTTATTTTTCTCGCACCTTGCTGTAAATAATTCAACAGTTTCTGCTAGCGATATGCCAAGCAAAGTGAAGCTAGATACTTCACTTATATCATAATTTACCTGAGGTCTGCATGTAAAAATAATTTTGCTTGGGCTATTAGATTTAGAAAACTGTCTAACTAAAACATCAAGTATTCCAAAAAATTCTTCTTTCTCGAGATCAACGTAATGGTCTACATTGTCAAACACAAAGACGCGTGAGGTTTTATGTAGGACACTGATAAAGGAATTAACTAGGTCTCTATCAGTCATAGAATCCATCTCGAGATCTACTGTTAACTCGTCTGCAACTCGCTCAATCGCCGCTACGATTTGCGTCCGTATTCTATCACCTTCTTCCTTACAGTCGCGCCAGTCCCAATCTGAATAAGGCGTTTCACCCTTGGTTACTGCTTCCAGGTACTTCGCCGCGAGGTGAGATTTGCCTTGACCACCAAAGCCACAAATTATCGCAATTTTAGCGTCTGTTGTTTCGAGAGCGCGAAGCTCAGGCTCGCGGCCAACCCAAATGTCAACGCTCGGAGGGCGATCGCACTCCAGACTTCGCGTATCAAATCTTAAGGGCGATTTTGGTGCGTTTATTTTTGTTGTCTCAATAGTTGATTCTGAATGTAATTCTAAATCAGATTGCCAAAATGCAGCGATTTTCGGAAGGAGACGATGGCAGTCTATACTGCTGTAAAGATTGACTCTTCCCCTATCGATACCCGGTGAGAGTATTCGTTTTAGCCTCTCATCTATCGACGGCAGGGCGTTGTAAAATGTCCAAATAATTTCAGGGAAATCGTTGGCATTGCCGACTAGGCTTTCCAGTGAAGAGGTGAAGATGTCGTCCCACCCGCCATAAGCCATGACCACTACAGTCTTACCATCTAAAGCACTCAGAAGAGAGTTTCGAAGAGTAGTTCGTTTCTGTGATAGCTGAGTCGAGGTGTGGAGCGTATCGGTGCCATGCCAGTAGCCGTGAATATGTATGATCTGACAACCATCAGCTTTGCTC
>NZ_FMUD01000090.1:0-1081 GCF_900100825.1 Agrobacterium sp. DSM 25558
CACTCGGCTTTCGCTAAGCGAACCGAGCGGCTTGTCGAATGGGAGAAGGCGCCCGCTGCCCGCGCGGCCCATCCACGTGAAGATCACCTGATCCCGTTGATGGTGGCGGTGGGTGCGGCCGAGGACGAGCCGGGCTTTGTTACCTATCACCAGAACGACTTCGCCGGTGGCCTAACCGCATCGAGCTTCCGCTTCGGCGATGTTCCCTCAGCCCTTCAACTAAAAGGAGATGCGCAATGACCAGCGCACTATTCAGGCCGATCGTCTATCTCAAGGAAAACTGCCCATTCTGCCTCAAGGTTCGCCTCTTCCTGCTGGAAGCGGGACTGGCCTCTGACGTCGAAACCCGCGACTTTGTTTCAGACGGCGAACACGAAGAGACGATCCGCGCCGAGCTTCAGCCGCATCTCGACAAGGTTACCTTTCCCGCCGCTCAGCTTGAGCCCGGCCTATACGTCACGGAATCCGACGACATCGTCGCAGTCCTTGCAGCCAAGGCAGGCCGTGATCCGGCCAGCATGACGGTCTATCGGAACTATGTCGATGGCGTCTTCGCCGTGTCGATGAAGCTCTGGAAAGAAAACCAAGAACTGAAGAAGGCGGCACCCGCCACCTGATCTCTCACACAAACCACATTGGAAACCCTCAATGACCGATACCAGTAAATGGACGCCATACGTCCTCGCAATCTTGCGCATCATTACCGCGCTTCTCTTCCTAGAACACGCGACCATGAAATTCCTGCAATTTCCGGGTCCGGTTCCAGGCGTGCCCTATCCACTTCCTACCATCATGCTCATCGCAGGTGCGATTGAGGTGATCACCTCCGCTCTGATGCTGGTCGGCTTTCGAACCCGCGTCGCCGCTTTCATCGCTTCGGGCGAAATGGCGGCTGCCTACTTCATGGGCCACCTGCCCTATGGCTTCTGGCCGGCCCTGAACATGGGCGAAGTTGCGATCCTCTTCTGTTTCATCTTCCTCTACATTGCCTTTGCTGGTGGCGGGGCATGGGCGCTCGATACCACGCGTCGTTCTGCTAAGGCATGAGGCGATAGGAGTCGGCCTATACCAGGCTGCACAT
>NZ_FMUD01000092.1:0-861 GCF_900100825.1 Agrobacterium sp. DSM 25558
CGCGGAAGCGTTTCTCGACTGCCTCCAACATCATGTCGCGCACGTCAGAGCCGGAGATGCCTGCATTGGCGACTGCCGTCCAAGCGATGATCTCGCGGTCGAAGGCGTCGATGATGAAGGCGAGACGAATGATCTCGCCATTCCAGCAGGTGAACTCCAGACCGTCCGAGCACCAGCGAAGGTTAGAGCGCATGACCATGACCTTGCCATCATGGATGCGGCCTTTGCGAACGGCCGTATGTTTCTCGAGCAGCATGGCATGGTTGCCCATGATACGATGAACCCGTTTGGCGTTGACGACAGGCTGATCGGCGGCTCGCCTTTCGCGATTGAGAAGCGCGGCGATCCGCCGATAGCCATAGGTTGGCCTTTGATCCACCAGCCTGCGAATGGCGGGCAGAAGCTCTGCATCCTCGATCTTGTGGTAGGCCCACGCGGCTTTGATTTGCCTTTCAGCCGCTCGATGAGGTTGGAACGGGAGACGCCTAGCGTGTCTGCGACGGCCTTCATCGCGAACCGTCCTTCGGCAACAAGATCGGCCGCGATATCCGTTTTTTTGAGTCCGCTTTGGAAAGGGCGTCGCGGAGGATTTCGACCTCCATTGTCTTACGGCCGAGCATGCGCTCCAGCTCGCGGACGCGATCTTCCAGTTTCTTCACTTCCGAATTGCCGACCACCGGCTCGTCAGAATCCACGGCTGCAGCACCTCCCTCGCTCAAAAGCCTGCGCCACCGATAAAGCAAATTGGGCGCAACGCCATGGCGGCGAGCGGTGGACGATACCGTCTCGCCTGGTTCAAAACTCTGCTCAATCATTGTCAGCTTCTGCTCGGTTGTCCACCGCCTGCGGCGCACATCTCCC